>JAENWT010000015.1 GCA_016650125.1 Thermoleophilia bacterium | reverse complement strand
CGGCCGGCGGCGCCGTCGCGGTGACCGCGGCGCTCGAGCTGCTCGGCACCACTCTCGGGAGCGATCGCAAGGCGGTCGCCACCTGGGTCGGCGCCGGCGCGGTCGGTGCCGCGATCGGTCCGGGCCTCGGCGGCCTGCTGACTGAACTCGTCTCCTGGCAGTCGATCTTCCTGATCCAGGTGCCGATCGCGATCATCGCCGGCGTCCCGCTGCGCGAGATCATCATCGAGGAGACCCGCGAGTGGAAGATCCCCCAGGTCCCGAAGTCGGTGACCGACCGACCGCACCTGCCGGCCAACATCGCGCTCGGCCTGGTCTCGGCGGCGATCGCCGCGACGCTCTTCCTGATCGTGCTGATGCTGATCGAAGGCTGGCTGCTCTCCCCGATCGCAGCGGCGGCGGTGGTGACGGTGCTGCCGATCTCGGCTCTGTTCGGGTCGCGGATCGGCGGATCGATCGAGTCGGTCAGGCTGCGGGCCGCGTCCGGCGCGATCCTGCTCGGCGGCGGGCTCGCCGCTCTCGGATTGCTGCCGAAGGCCGAGATCATCTGGGTGATCCCGCCTCAGATCCTGGCCGGCATCGGTCTCTCGCTCGTGCTTTCAGCGCTGACCGAAGCCGCCCTCAGCGGCCGTTCCGCGGCCGCCGTCCACGGCGGCTGGACGATCGCCGCCCGCCACGCCGGCGTCGTGATCGGCCTGCTGATCCTGACCCCGATCTTCACCAGCCAGCTCGAGACCCAGCGGACCGACGCGCTCAACGCCGGCACCGCGATCGTCCTGGGCGCGCCGATCGATCCGACCGACAAGATCGCCCTCGCGGTGCGCATCGCGGATGAGGTCGACCGCCAGGGCGAGCGCGTGCCCGACGTCAGTCCGGCCTTCGAGCCCCTGCCCGACGATCCCGGGCAGCGTGACGCTTATGAAAGCGTGCGTTCCGCACTGGAAGATCAGCTCGACCGGGCCGCGACGCACGCCTTCTCGGCTTCCTTCCTGCTTTCGGCGCTGTTTGCCCTGCTGGCCCTGATCCCGATCGGGCTGACCAGGAGGCTCGAACTTTGAGCTCCCTTCCGGACGATCCGACCGAAGTCCTGGGCGAGGACGACGAAGAACCGACCAGCCACCTCGAGCCGGACACGGGCGAGACCGAGGAGATGAGGGACGATTCACCGCCCAACGACGAGTCGCGCCAGCGCGGGATCGCCATGCTGGCGGCTTCGATCCTGGCCGCCCTGATCCTGGTCGGGGTTTACATCGCCGCCGGTGGCACCGACTACAAGCCTTCCGGTGCCGCTGATCCCTGCGACTCGCGTGAGTGGACCGACCCCGGCAACCTCGAAGAAGCCGCGCAGCAGTTTGCGCTCTCGGCGACCGACGGCGCGGCCTGTGATCTCGGAGTCAGCCGTGAAGAGCTGACCCGCGCGCTTGCGGACGATGCCAGCCGTCAGGCTTTCATGGATGAGCAGGACCTTTCCGACGCGGAGATCGAAGAGGCGGTCCGAGCGGGACTGAATCGCGCAATCGATGACGCTGAAAACGCCGGCGTGATCGACGGCCTGGCAGTGACGGGTCTCAGGGCGGCGGTCAGGTTCATGCCGGTGGATCAGATGATCGCCCTGATCCAGGACGCCTCGGAGATCTTCGACGGCCAGGACACAAGCGACCTCGGCGGCCTCATCGAAGGCGCGGTCGATTCATTCGGTGGCGACAGCGATGGGACGACAGGCACGACCGGTGACACAGGTGAAACCCGGGATCTGATCCCCGACGAACTCGGCAACCAGATCGAGAAGGGCATCAGGGACCAGCTGCCGCCCGAAATCGAGCGGAACCTGCCGGACGACCTTCAGAAGCGGGCCGAGCAGGGTTTGAACCAGCTGGTCAACCCTTAATCGTTGGTACTCGGCTTCGTTGTGAGCCAGGTCAGCCAGATCAACAGCGGCTGGAGCGGCAGGCGCAGCCAGAGGAGCCACTGCGGCACGTCGAGACCTTTGACCTGGTCCGGGTTGATCGCCATGTGGATGTTGACCGGGAAGACCGCAACCAAAAGGGCGATCAGCCACCAGCCGCCGAAACGGGCCGTGCGGTCGGGAAAGAGCGCCGCGCCGCCGGCGATTTCGGCGATGCCGCTGACCGCCACCGCTTCGTCGTGCGCCGGGATCCAGTCGGGCATGATCGCCGCGTAAGAGTGCGGCTTGATGAAGTGCATGACTCCCGCAAAGATGAAGAAGGCGCCGATGAAGTAGCGGAGGGCTTTCATCGGGGCAGCGTAGGTGATGCCCACGGACCCGCGTAGCGTGCTTGTTAAGGTGAGCGGGTGCCCGATTTCGAATTGAACTCCACCTACTCGCCGATGGCCGACCAGCCGGCGGCGATCGCAGCGCTGACCGACGGCGTCGAGACCGGTGAGCGCATCCAGACCCTGCTCGGCGCCACCGGCACCGGCAAGACATTCACGATGGCCGGCGTGATCAACGAGACCCAGCGGCCGACCCTGGTCATCGCCCACAACAAGACCCTGGCCGCCCAGCTCTGCAACGAATTCCGGGCGTACTTCCCGAACAATGTGGTCGAGTACTTCGTCTCGTATTACGACTACTACCAGCCGGAGGCGTACGTTCCGGCGCAGGACCTCTACATCGAGAAGGACTCGTCGATCAACGACGAGATCGACC
Organism: Thermoleophilia bacterium; assembly: GCA_016650125.1. GTDB lineage: Bacteria > Actinomycetota > Thermoleophilia > Solirubrobacterales > 70-9 > 67-14. The sequence continues at coordinate 66,502 of JAENWT010000015.1, read as the reverse complement.
GCCTGCGCCACGCCGCGACGGCCTCGCTGATCGCGCGGCGCGACGTGATCATCGTCGCCTCGGTCTCCTGTATCTACGGGATCGGCTCGCCGGCGCTCTACCGGGACAAGATGGAGCTTTTCAAGGTGGGGGAGACGATCGACCGGGACGCGGTCCTGCGGAAGCTGGTCCGTCTGCAATACGAGCGGAACGACAACACCCTGACCCGCGGCTCCTTCCGGGTGCGCGGAGAAGTGCTCGAGATCATGCCGTCCTGGGCCGAGACCGCCTTCCGGATCACGCTTTTCGGCGACGAAATCGAAGGCATCCAGCACTTCGACGTGCTGACCGGCGAGGTGCTCGACGTACTCGACCACGCCTCGATCTGGCCGGCGACGCATTACGTCACCGAAGAGGATTCGATGGAGCGGACGCTCCAGGACATCCGGACGGAACTCGATGAACGGCTCGAAGAGCTCGAGTCCGAAGGAAAGGAGCTCGAGGCCCACCGCCTGCGTCAGCGCACGCTCTACGACCTCGAGATGCTCAAGGAGACCGGGTTCACGTCCGGCATTGAGAACTATTCCCGCGTGTTCGAAGGCCGGGCCGCGGGCACACCGCCACACACACTGATCGATTACTTCCCGGACGACTTCATCACCTTCATCGACGAGTCGCACCAGACGATTCCGCAGATCGGCGGCATGTACCTCGGCGACAAGTCGCGCAAGACGACGCTGGTCGACTACGGCTTCCGCCTGCCGTCGGCGATCGACAACCGCCCGCTGCGCTTCGACGAGTTCCTCGAACGGACCAACCAGCTGATCCTGGTCTCGGCCACGCCCGGCCAGTACGAGCGAACGGAAGCGACCCGGGTCGTCGAGCAGATCGTGCGCCCGACCGGGATCGTCGACCCCGAGATCGAGGTCCGCCCGACCCAAAACCAGATCGACGACCTGATGGACGAGATCAAGCTGCGCTCCGACGTCCAGGAACGGACACTGGTCACCACCCTGACCAAGAAGATGGCCGAGGACCTGACCAACTACCTGCTCGAGCACGGAGTCCGGGTGCGGTACCTGCACTCCGACATCGACACACTCGAGCGGATCCAGATCATCCGCGAGCTGAGGCTGGGGGAGTACGACGTCCTGGTCGGAGTCAACCTGCTTCGCGAAGGTCTCGACATGCCGGAGGTCTCCCTGGTGGCGATCCTCGACGCCGACAAGGAAGGCTTCCTGCGCGGCGAGACCAGCCTGATCCAGACGATCGGGCGCGCTGCCCGGAACACCGAGGGCCGGGTCCTGATGTACGCCGATCGCGAGACCGACTCGATGAAGGCGGCGATCTCCGAGACCGACCGCCGCCGGGCAATCCAGGTCGCGTACAACGAGCGCAACAACATCACACCGACCACGATCCGCAAGGCGATCGCCGAGTCCGGCAGCCTGCTGGCGATCGAGGACCGTGCTCCGGCCAAACGGCGCCGGCGTGGTGACGACGAGGACTTCGACGGGCCCGAAGATCTCGAGAAGACGATCGTCTCCCTGGAAGAGGAGATGAACGAGGCGGCCGAGGACCTGCGGTTCGAACAGGCGGCACGGATCCGCGACGAACTGCGCGAACTGAAGCGCGACCTCGAAGGCATGCAGGCCGGCGCCTGACCCGATCGGCCCGACCGAAACCGGTCGGGTGTATTGTCGTGCCAGTCAACCGAAGGACCGGAGGGGTGCTTTGTTAGGGAAAGCTGGACTGCTGCTTGCTGCGATTCTGATCGCTGGAGGATTTTCGACTCAGGCCGAGGCCGCGACGAAGAAAGCTCCGAAGACGACGGATACCGCCGCCTTCAAGGCCCGTGGAAGTATCGGACAGGCTTACGTTCGCAAAGCCGACGAAGGAGCGAAGCTGCTTCTGGTCAATCCCAAGGGAGTGGTGGTTCGCGAAGGCAAGGCAGACCGCTTCGGCAGCAAGATCTTCCGGTACCAGAAGCCGGGTCCGGGTTACACCGTCCGGCAGCGCGAAGGCGGCAAAGTCTTCGGGACCTCGAAGTTCAGCGTCCTGAAGGCCGGCAACAACCCGCCGCAGTCCTTTTACGACAAGAAGGACCTCCACGAGGGCCTGAATTACGTGACGATGCGTGACGGCGTCGAGCTGGCGATGACGGTCCGGCTGCCCGCCGGCAAGACCATGGCCGATGCTCCGTTCCCGACCGTGATCGAGCACTCCGGCTACCAGACGGCGGCCCCGCACGACCTGTTCAATGCGATCCTGAGTGGCGAGGACGATCCGCTCGCACCAGCCACTTCGACCGTTGTCGGCTCGCTGCTCGGCCCCCAGCTCGGCTTTGCCGTGGTCAGCGTCCAGATGCGCGGAAGCGGCTGCTCCGGCGGCGCTTTCGACCTCTTCGGCCTGCCGACGACCTTCGACGGTTACGACATGATCGAGTCCGTGGCCACTCAGCCCTGGGCCAAAGGCAAGGTCGGCATGATCGGCATTTCCTTCTCCGGCATCTCGCAGCTCTTCGCCGCGGGCACACAGCCGCCCCACCTGGCGGCGATCGCACCGATGTCGATCACCGACGACATCTACACCGCCACCGGCTACCCGGGCGGAATCTTCAATTCGGGTTTCGCTCTTTCCTGGATCACCGAGCGGGTCGAGGATTCGCAGCCGGCACCCGAAGGCGGCCAGCCGTGGGCCAAAGAACTCACCACCAACGGCGATCCTGATACTTCGCCACCGAATGTTCCCGATCAGCACTGCATCGACAACCAGACGCTGCGGCTCCAGTCGCTCGATGCCCTGGGCGAAGTCCAGAAGAACCCGCATCGCACCCCGAAGATTTTCCGCGAGCGGGCTCCGGGGGCCTGGATGAAGCACATCACTGTGCCGGTTTTCCTCACCGGCCAGTACCAGGACGAGCAGACCGGTGGACACTTCCCGGAGAGCCTGCCCAACCTTGACGGCAACAAGAACGTCTGGGTGATCATGCAGAACGGCGTGCACACCGACTCACTCGGACCGAAGCAGCTGACCCCGTGGGTCGAGTTCATCAATCTCTTCGTAGCCAACCGGATTCCGGTGGTCCCGCCGATCGTCTCGGGTGTGATCTACAGTCAGCTGGCCGGCCCGTCCGCGCCGGTCGAGCAGTCGCGATACGCCGACATGACCAACGTGTCCGCGGCGAAGGCGGCCTTCAAGAAGGACTATCCGCGATTCCGGCTCCTGATGGACAATGGCGCCGGTCCGCCGGAAATCGGTGCCCAGGGAGCCACTTGGGAAATGAAGTCTTCGGCCTGGCCTCCGAAGAACGTCAAGCCGAAGGCCTACGCCCTCGGCAAGAGCGGCAAGCTCGGCGGCAAGAAGCCCGGCAACCCGAGCACCGTCAGCTACGTCGCCGATCCAGATGCCCGTCCGATCAGGAATCTGATGGAAGGCAGCGTTTCGGACCCGCAGCCGGACCTCGACTGGGCCCCGATCGCCGACGGCAAGGGTGTCGGCTTCACCAGCGGCAAGATGGCGAAGGACCTGGTCATCGCCGGCCCCTCGAGCCTCGATCTGTACCTCAAGTCGAGCAAGCGGGACACGGACCTCCAGGCGACCATCTCCGAGGTCAGGCCTGACGGCAACGAGACGTATGTCCAGAGCGGCTGGTTGCGGGCCTCACACCGCAAGCTCGACCCAAAGCGGTCGACCGCGATCGATCCGTTCCCGACCCACCTCAAGCGGGACGCCAGCCCGATCCCGAAGAAGGGATTCACGAAGGTCAGGATCCCGATCTACCCGGTGACCCACGCCTTCCGCGCGGGCTCGAAGATCAGGGTGACCGTGTCGGCCGTCGGTGGCGACCGCTCGGCCTGGGAATTCGCCACGCTCGACAAGGGCAAGACGAAGAACACCATTTCGATCGGTGGCAAGCTGGCCTCACAGCTGGTCCTGCCGGTGCTTGAAGGCGCGACAGCCAAGGGAACGCCCCTGCCGGCACCGACCGCCCTGCGGGCCGAGCCGAATCGGATCTACGCCAAGGCCTCGAACGGCGGCTGACCGGCAGTGCGAGGGCCCGGTCAGGCTCAGGTAGGCTGACCGGGTGAATCACGATCAAGTAGTCAGACAGGATTTTCCGACCGCCGACGACGGCTACGACCGCGCGTCGGTGGATGCGCACCTCGCGGCCGTTGCGGCCGCGTTGAATGCGCTCGAGGTCCAGATCGCGGGTTTCGAAGTCGAACGCGACGCCCTCCGGCGCCAGGCGGCCGCCAACTCGGGGCAGGCTGAAGTCGAAGTGATCTCGAAGAGGGCCGCGGCCATGGTGCCGGCGCGTCCGGACGAGACGGCCGAACACAAGATCGTCGAAGAAACAACCGACAAAAATGAGGTTTCCGCTCGCTTGATCGCGACCAAGATGGCAATGGACGGAGAAGACCGCGAGTCGATCCGCCAGCGCCTCGAGACCTACCAATTGCCAGACACCGACGCATTACTGGACGACGTCATCGCAAAGGTCGGGTAAATCGCGATCCAAGTCGCACAGCGAAACCATTAGTTCGTTCTACTGAGCGAAGCGACTTGGATCCCTTGTAACTGCCGTTTCGAACGTGTGTTCGCTTCTGTAGTGTTATAGGGAGTGACTCGTTCTGAACGAATTGTGATCTCCGGTGCCCGTGAGCACAACCTCAAAGGCATCGATCTCGACCTGCCGCGGGACGCGCTGATCGTGGTCACCGGCCTTTCCGGATCCGGCAAGTCGAGCCTCGCTTTCGACACGATCTACGCAGAAGGCCAGCGCCGTTACGTCGAGTCGCTCTCCGCTTACGCCCGCCAGTTCCTCGGCCTGATGGAGAAGCCCGACGTGGACTCGATCGAAGGCCTTTCGCCGGCGATCTCGATCGACCAGAAGACGACCTCCCGCAACCCGCGCTCAACAGTGGGCACGGTCACCGAGATCTACGACTACCTGCGCCTGATGTGGGCCCGGATCGGCCGGCCACACTGCCCGAAGTGCGGCGAGGAGATCACCGGCCAGACCCAGGAGCAGATCACCGACCGGATAATGACTTTCGACGAAGGCACCCGGTTCATGGTCATGGCGCCGGTGATCCGTGACCGCAAGGGTGAATACGGCAAGCTCTTCGAGCAGATGCGGGCCGAGGGGTACTCGCGGGTCGAGGTGAACGGCGAGATGCGCATGCTGGACGAGGAGATCATCCTCGACAAGAAATACAAGCACGACATCTCGGTCGTGATCGACCGCCTGGTGATGAAAGGCGACCTGCGCCGCCGGCTCTCGGAATCGGTCGAGGCGGCGGTCGACATGGCCGACGGGCTGGTCGAGTTCCAGGTGATCGACGGCGAGCGCATGCTCTTCTCCGAGAACTTCGCCTGCCTCAAGTGCGGCACTTCGATGCCGGAGCTCGAGCCGCGGATCTTCTCGTTCAATGCGCCGCACGGCGCCTGCCCGACCTGCACCGGACTCGGCTTCAAGCGCGTGATCGACCCGCAGCTGGTCGTCCCGGACCCGACGCTCTCGCTGTCGGAAGGTGCGCTCCAGCCGTGGCGGATGGGTTATTCCGGCTACTGGCGCCGTCTGATCAAGTCGGTTGCCAACACCTACAAGATCGATCTCGACAAGCCCTGGCAGGAGCTCAGCCAGGAGGACCAGGATCTGTTCCTCCACGGCACCGGCACCGAACGGCACACGATCAACAGCAACAGCCGCTCCGGCCGCCGTCGCAGCTACTCGGTCAAGTTCGAGGGCCTGGTCAACAACCTCGAGCGGCGCTACCAGGAGTCGGACTCGGAATCGGTGCGCGACAAGATCGAGGAGTACATGGCCGAGCAGCCCTGCCCGGCCTGCCACGGCGCCCGGCTGCGCCCGGAGAGCCTCGGGGTCACGGTCGGCGGCATCTCGATCCGCGACTTCACCGACATGTCGGCCGACGCGGCCCACGAATGGATCCAGACACTCGACCTGAACAAGACTGAACGGGCGATCGCCAAGCTGATCGTCAAGGAGGTCGCCGAGCGGCTCTCCTTCCTGATCAACGTCGGCATCGGATACCTGTCGCTGGCCCGCTCGGCCCGAACCCTTTCCGGCGGCGAGGCCCAGCGGATCCGGCTGGCGACCCAGATCGGTTCCAGCCTGGTCGGCGTCATGTACGTGCTGGACGAGCCTTCGATCGGGCTGCACCAGCGCGACAACGAAAAGCTGATCGCGACCCTCCAGCGGCTGCGGGACCTCGGCAACACCGTGATCGTCGTCGAGCACGACGAAGGCACGATGAAGGCGGCCGACCACCTGGTCGACCTCGGTCCCGGCGCCGGCGAACACGGCGGCTACATCGTGGCCGACGGCACTCCGGCCGATGTCGAAGCCAACCCGTCCTCACTCACCGGCCGGTACCTCTCGGGCTCCGAGATGATCCGCATCCCCGAAGTGCGCCGGGAGGCCCGGGGGCACCTGAGCGTCCGCGGCGCGCGGCAGCACAACCTCACCGGGATCGACGTCGATTTCCCGCTCGGAGTTCTCACCTGCGTGACAGGCGTTTCCGGCTCGGGCAAGTCGACCCTGGTCAACGAAACCCTCCACCCGGCGGTCGCCAACCGGCTCCACAAGTCGAAGCTGCGCCCCGGTCCGCACGACGGCATCGACGGCATCGAGCAGATCGACAAGATCATCAACATCGACCAGTCGCCGATCGGTCGCACGCCACGGTCGAACCCGGCGACTTACACCGGCGTCTTCGACCACGTCCGCCAGCTGTTCACGGCGACCCAGGAGTCACGCGCCCGCGGGTACAAGCCCGGACGGTTCAGCTTCAACGTCAAGGGCGGTCGCTGTGAGGTCTGCAAGGGTGACGGCCAGATCAAGATCGAGATGCACTTCCTGCCCGACGTCTACGTGCCCTGCGAACAGTGTCACGGCCACCGGTACAACCGCGAGACGCTCGAAGTCAAGTTCAAGGGCAAGAGCATCAGTGACGTGCTCGAGATGTCGATCGAGGAGGCGTACCCGTTTTTCGACAGCATTCCGAAGATCGCCCGGCGGCTGAAGACCCTGAACGATGTCGGCCTCGGCTACGTCCGGCTGGGCCAGCCGGCGACCACCCTTTCCGGCGGAGAGGCCCAGCGGATCAAGCTGGCCGCGGAACTTTCCAAGGTCGCCACCGGGCGCACGCTTTACATCCTCGACGAGCCGACCACCGGTCTCCACTTCGGCGACGTGCGCCGGCTGCTCGAAGTGCTGGACCGCCTGGTTGACGCCGGCAACTCGGTCGTCGTGATCGAGCACGACCTCGACGTGATCAAAAGCGCCGACTGGGTGATCGACCTCGGTCCGGAGGGCGGCGACGGCGGCGGAGAGGTCATCGCCACCGGTACCCCGGAGCAGATCGCCGAAGTCCCGGGCTCCTACACCGGCGACTTTCTGCGGGAGACGCTCGGCGCCGCGCTGCCGCTGGCGGCCTGAATATGAAGGCCGCGGTCGTCACAAATCACGGCGATGCCCCGGAGTTCAGGGAGTTCGACCCGCCCAAGGCGGCTGATGACACCGAGCTGATCGAGGTCGAGCTGGCTGGCCTGAATCCGGTCGACATCGCGATCGCTTCGGGGAAGTTCGACTCCGGCGCACCTCCGCTTCCTTATGTGGCCGGGATGGAAGCGATCGGCGCCGGCGCCGACGGCCGCCGGGTCTGGGTCGACGGAGCCAGGTTCCCCTGGGGTACGTTCGCTCCGGAGACGGCGATCAGCAAGGGAAGCGGAATTGAATTGCCGGAAGACATTGCCTCCGAGCAGGCGATCGCCTTCGGTATCGCCGGGATGGCCGCCTGGCTCGCCCTCGACTGGCGCGGCGGACTCCAGGCGGGCGAGACCGTTCTGATCAACGGTGCCAGTGGCTCCGTCGGTCAGATCGCGATCCAGGCCGCACGGTTGCTCGGTGCCGGCCGAGTGGTCGGAGCGGCCCGCAGCGAATCCGGTATGGCGAAGGTGAAAGAACTCGGCGCCGACGCAGTGGTGAGTACGGAATCAGATTCCCTCGGCGAAGACCTGAAGGAAGCGACCGGGGGAGGGGCCGACCTTGTCCTCGACAACCTCTGGGGTGCACCTGCGGCCGCGGCCATCGACGCGATGAAGATGAAGGGCCGTTTGATTCAGGTCGGTAATTCGGCTGATACCCACGCGGACCTGCTGGCGGGGCGCCTGCGCGGCGGCATGATCGAGATTCGCGGCCATCGTAATTTCTGGGCGCCGCGTGAAGATCAGGAAGCGGCGTTCCTCGAGATGTGCCGCCACTCGATCGCCGGTGACCTGGCGATAGAAGTCGAAGTTATCCCGCTTGCCGAAGTCTCTGACGCCTGGGAGCGCCAGAAAGCGAGCCCAGGGCACAAACTGGCCCTCAAGCCGTGAGGGGCGGGCGGAACTCAAGAACGACCTATGCACCGCTGGACTTCGTCGACGCCCGGAATGGTCAGCTCACGTACTGAGTACTATCGCGGACGCATTCCGGGCTTTACTCCTCGCCAGCGGCACCTAGGACGTCCCTGAGCACCACCCGCTTACGTACTTTGAAAAGGCCGAGCACCAGAAAGCTCGCTGGGATCGAAGTGACCTGAATCGCCGCCATCTTACGGCGCTTATCCCGGTCACCTCTCGCCCACTCAGGCACCAGCCGGCTCAACGACCGAACCGGAGGCCCGGGTCACGAAACGAGCAGCGAAGCGCCGATTACGCCGCCTTCGTCCCCGAGTCCGGCGACCTTGACCGCCGGCGGGTTGTCCTTGTTCAGCAGGTACTCGGGCATGCCGTCGATGATCTCCGGGACCAGCGAATCGGCGAACCGGACGCCCATCCCGCCACCGATCACGACCGCTTCGACGTCGAGCAGGTTGACGGCGGAAGCAATGCCTGCGGAAAGGGACTTCACCGCGCGGTCGAGCAGCTCGACCGCCAGTTCGTCGCCGTGGTCGCGGGCGTGTGACCAGATCGCGCTGGTCAGATTCGGCTTGCTGTGCCTCTCCATGATCTTGAAGAGATCCGACTCGCGGCCCTTTTTCATCTCACGCTCGGCCTTGGCCTGCATCGCCTTGCGGCCGGCGTAGGCCTCGACCGTGCCGTTGAGTCCATTGCTGTTCGGCGCGCCACCCCGGCGGACCAGGGTGTGACCGATTTCGCCGGCGCGTCCGCGGCCGCGCCACGGCTTGCCGTTGAGCACGATGCCGCCGCCGACGCCGGTGCCCCAGAAGACACCGAGGATGCTCCGGTAGCCGGCTCCGGCGCCGAGCAGGTACTCCGCGTTGGTGCCGACCTGCACGTCGTTGCCGACGACGACCTTGGTGCCGATCGCTTCGCGCAGTGCGCTGGCCATCGGGAAGCTGCCGGACCAGCCGGGCAGGTTGCCGGCGCCGGAGACCGAACCGGTCGCCGTGTCGACTGAACCCGGTGAACCGACTCCGACCGCCCGCAGGAGGTGGGCCTCGACTCCGGCGTCCTGCGCGGCCTCCTGGAGGGTCACTGCCATCGCTCTGATTACGTCGCTCGGACCACCCGTGGCCGGGGTCGGCCGACGGCGATAAGCGAGGATTTCGTGGTTCGGACTGATGATCGCGGCGGCGATCTTGGTGCCGCCGAGGTCGATGCCTCCGACCAGGGTGGCGGCCCGGGTCTCGGCCTGGAGCTGAATCGCCGATGGGGGCGGAGCGGCGGGCGTGGCCGGCTCGAGCGGCGTCGAGATCGCGGCGATGCCGGCCGGAACCACAGGAGGCACCGGTGGGTCCGGGGGCGGCGACACCGCGAATGAAGCCGGCGGCCGGGGTGCGGGCACGGCCTCGGTCGCTTCCGCGACGGCCGGGGGGTCCGGGATCTGAGATTCGGGAATTTCGGGCGGCTCCAGGGCCGGCGGAGGCTCGGGTGTTCCGGCTTCCGGGGACGGTTCGCTCGCCCACTGGATGCCACCGGGGGCCTCGGTCTCGGACTGGGTCGCGGTCTCGGGCGCGATCGGCGCTTCGGCCTCGGGTTCAGGGGGCTCGACCGGTTCCGGGGGGTCCGGTTCTGCAGTTATCTCCGGAGATTCTGCTTCGGAGGCCTCGATCTCTTCGGGAGTCTCAATATCCCCCGGGGCGGCCACGGGCATCGGGATTTCGAGTGGTACCGTCGGTTCCGGCTCGATCGGCACATCTTCGCCTTCGGCAATCTTCCTCCCGGAAGGAGAATCCGAGGGCCGGGGCAGGTTCGGCACCAGGTTCCGGACCTTCCCGCTGATCGGCTCCTTGGGCAGGGGTGATCTCGCGTCGGGAATCGACGAGGGGTCGATCGTTTCCGGAGTTACCGGTGCGTTCTTGTTCTTCTTCGGAGTCCTGCGCCTGAGCAATTTCTGTCTCCCGGTTGGCCTTTGATGGTCGAACCCTACCCGCCTCTGGCAAGGTAGTCACGTGGAAGATCAATCCGGCTGGAAAACCTGGTGGCGCAAACGCCGCTGGTACGAAAGAAATCGCCGGCTCGGTCACCGCCTCCGGATCAACCGCCACCTGGCGAGATCCGGCGCCTACATTCGATACCCGGTGGAAGGCGAGGTGCTCGAAGGGCTTGATTCCGGTCGTCTCGTACTCGGCCCCGGGACCCTGCTCGAGCCCGGTTGCTGGATCACGATGGCACCGGAGGCGCAGGTCCACATCGGCCAGGGCTGCTTCCTCAACCGCAACGTGATGATCGCGGCCCACCGCGAGGTCACGATCGGAGACCACGTCATGTTCGCCAACGGCTGCTTCGTCGGTGACGCCAGCCACCGTTTCGATGACCCCGATGTTCCGATCACCTGGCAGGGTTTCACCTCGAAAGGGCCGGTCCGAATCGGGTCGAACTGCTGGTTCGGGGTCAACTGCGTGGTCACCGAAGGCGTGACGATCGGCGACCACTGCGTGATCGGGTCGAATTCGGTGGTCAACTCGGACCTGCCGGACGGCGTGATCGCCGCCGGCGCCCCGGCCCGGGTGATCCGCGAGATCGAGTTCAAGCCCTCAGATCAGGGCAGCGGTTCCCAGTCCCACGAATAGTTCGACTCGAGGTCTTCGCGGTTTAGCCGCTGCTGCAGCTGCTCCAGCTCGGCCGGTTCGACGCCGTAGACGTGTTCCGGCCCGGGGAAGGCGCCTGACCTGACCTCGGCGGCATACTCGGCGACCCCTCGCTTCATTTCTCCACGCACGTCGGCGTAACGCTTGACGAACTTCGCCATGTGGCCGGCGTTGATGCCGGCGAGGTCGTGGAGGACCAGGACCTGGCCCGCGGTCGCGTTGCCGGCCCCGATGCCGATCGTCGGTGCCTGGAGGTTCTGGGCGATCAACTCGGCCACCGCCTGGGGCACGGCTTCGATCACGATGGCGAAGCAGCCGGCATGGTCGAGGGCGATCGCGTCTTCAGCGACCTTGATCGCCTGGCTCGCGGTGCGTCCCTGGGCGCGCAGGCCACCGAGGGCGGTCGCCGTCTGCGGCGTCAGCCCGACGTGTCCCATCACCGGGATGCCGGCGCCGATGATCGCGGCCGCGCGATCGACCGAGGCGCCGCCGCCCTCGAGCTTGACCGCGTCACAGCCGGCCTCTTTCACCAGGCGCTGGGCGCTGGCGATCGCGAGCTCGTTCGAAGCCTCATACGAGCCGAAGGGCAGGTCGCCCACGAGCAGCGGTGTCTTCAGTCCACGGCGGACCGCCTTCGCGAGGATCGTCATTTCGTCCATGCCGACCGGCACCGTGCTGTCGTAACCGAGGACGCAGTTTGCCGCCGAGTCACCGACCAGGACGACGTCGACGCCGACCTCTTCGATCACCTGGGCCGAAGGGAAGTCGTAGGCCGTGATCATCGTGATCGGCAGGCCGGCTTCCTTCATCTCGGCCAGCCGGGTGATCGTCATCGGGGTGCGGTCGTCCTGACCCTGGTCGCTCCTGGACGCAGAACTCATGGGGTGCTCCTGTTCTTTCTTGGCTCAATGAGAATGTTGTCGATGAGGCGGGTGCCGTCAACCTGGGCGGCGACCGCAACGAGGATTGCTTCCTCGCTGTCGTCGATCGCCGGGTCGAGGGTGCCCGGAAAACGCGCTTCGAAGTACTCGGGGTCGATCCCGGCCGTCTGGAGGTGCCGGACGCCGGCGTCGAGGGCCGCGTCGAGGCCGGCCTGCGGATAAGTGCGCTCGGTCTCGAGCAGGGCCGCCCAGATCGCCGTTGCTTTCGCGCGAGATTCTTGCGAGAGGTAGGCATTGCGCGAGCTCATCGCCAGCCCGTCCCGTTCGCGCACGGTGGGCAGCACGATGATCTCCGTGCGGAAGTCGAGGTCTTCGGCCATGCGCTTGATGACCGAAGCCTGCTGGGCGTCCTTCTGCCCGAAGTAGGCGAAGTCGGGGTCGACCGAATTCAGGAGTTTGGCCACGATCGTCGTCACCCCGGAAAAATGCCCGGGACCGCGACCGTCCTCGCTGCCGCAGAGCACCTCGGTCAGCCCGGTCACTTCTACCTTGGTCGCGAAGCCGGAGGGGTAGACGTCGTTGGGGTCGGGTGCGTAGACGAGGTCGACTCCGGCCCGCTCGGCGATCGCGAAGTCCCTTTCCTCGTCTCGTGGGTAGGAGCTCAGGTCTTCGCCGGCGCGAAACTGGGTGGGGTTGACGAAGAGGCTCATCACGACCAGGTCGGCCTGTTCGCGGGCGGCCTTGAGCAGTGAGTTGTGACCCTCATGGAGGTAACCCATGGTCGGGACCAGGCCGACCTTCTCGCCGCTGACGCGGTAACGCTCCCGAACTTCACGCAGCTCGGACGGATTGCGCAGGATCTTCATCTGGCGGCCGCCCCGGTCTGCGCGCGGGCCAGGTCGCGGGTGCGCTCGGCCATTGCGTCGTAGAGCCCGAGCAGGTCTGGTCGGGATTCGCTCAGGGCCGAGCGGTGTTGGCGGACAGTCGCTTCGTCTCCGCGGCTGATCGGCCCGGTCAGCGCCCCGGCGCCGCGCTTCCGCCAGTTGTCCAGCGACCGCTGGACCAGGGGGGAGAGGACTTCCCGAGAACGCTCTACCCCGAGTTCGTCGAGCAGGCCGGACGCCGTCTGCTCCAGGGTCACGAGAAAGTTGGCGGCGATGCTGGCGGCGGCGTGGTAGAGCGCGCGGTCGGCTTCGTCGATCTCGAAAGGCTCCATGCCGAGGCCGGCGCCGAGATCGCGGGCAAGATCGGCCGCATCCCCGGTCGACCCGGCGATCGCGCAGGGGCAGCCGCTCAGGTCGGACTCGCCGTCCGGCACTGTCTGCAGGGGATGAATCGAGAAGGCACCGCCTGTCTGCGCGGCGGCCAGCGGCTCGAGCGTTGTCGCGCCGCTGGTATGACCGGTGAGCCGCGGCAGTTCACCAGTTGCGGCGATCGCTTCGGCGACTTCACCGATCGAGCCGTCGGGCACGCAGATCAGCACTGTCTTCGAGGCCAGGTCGTGGTTGCCGAAATCACGGCCGGCGAGGTCGACCTCGATACCGGCGCCGGCGGCCGCTTTCGCGATCGAATTCCCGACCCGTCCGGGCCCGATGATTGTCAGCGCCTTCGGCGCAGTCGTGTGCTGATTCATATTCGGCCGTTCCAGTTCCCTTTCGGCGATACCAGACGGAATGAGTAGCTTGATGTTGGTGACGCATGCCCTTGATCGGGGCCCGGTCCACCCCCTTTACGGGTGGCAGCCATCTACGATTATAGGCTGCGGCCATGGTCGGCTCCCCGGAGATGAGACGCAATCAGCTGGTTCAGGTCTTCCGCGAGGCCCGGACCTGCGTCAAATGCCCACTCAGCGAATCGCGGACCCAGGTGGTTTTCGGGGCTGGTAACGCCGACGCGGAGCTGATGTTCGTCGGTGAGGCACCCGGGGCCGAAGAGGACCGCCAGGGCCTGCCTTTCGTCGGCCGCTCCGGCGCGCTCCTCACCTCGATGCTGGAGAACGCCGGCATCAGCCGGGAAGACGTCTTCATCGCCAACACCCTGAAGTGCCGCCCCCCGGAAAATCGCGATCCGACACGACAAGAGATCGAGACCTGCCAACCGTGGCTTTTCGAGCAGATCAGGCTGATCGAGCCGCGGGTGGTGGCCACGCTCGGAAACTTCGCGACAAAACTGCTTTCCGGGGACGAGACCGGCATCACCCGGGTCCACGGCAAGCCCCAGGTGAAGCAGCTCGGCGTCCGGACGGTGTTCCTCCTGCCGCTCTTCCATCCGGCCGCCGCGCTGAGGGCCCGGGGCACGTCCGAACTGCTGGCCGCGGACATCAACGCCCTGCCGGAACTGCTGAAACGCGATCTGCCGCAATCCGGGGCCGGGGACGAGGGGCCTTGACCACCGGCGCGACGAGCATCGAATCCGGCTCGGCCGGAGAGACGGAGCGGCTGGGCCGCGACCTTGCCCGGGACCTCGCTCCCGGAGACCTGATCCTGCTGAAGGGAGAGATCGGCACGGGCAAGTCAACCCTGGCCCGGGCGGCGATGCGTGAGCTCGGAGTCGAAGGTGCGATCCCTTCACCCACCTTCACGATCGGACGGAGCTATCGGGGCCGGGTGCCGGTCTCTCACCTCGACCTGCACCGGGTGGGTTCGATCGATGCGGAAGACCCCGGGCTCCTCAACGAGTATTTCGGCCCTGAGAAGGTCGTCTTCGTGGAATGGCCCGGTGAGTCCGAGGCCGACCTGATCGCATCGGCGATGCGCACCAGGTCGGTCCGGTTATCTCACGCCGGGGGCGATCGCCGCCGCATCGAAGTCGGAGCGGCGACCGGCCCGGGAACGCTCAGCGCCTGACCGGCGCGGAACCGTTTACTGCCCGGCCTGTTTCATCGCTTCGTCGATCTGCTTCTGCGCTTCGGCCTGGGCGTCGTCGATCTGGCTCTGGGCATTGTCGATCTGATCCTGCGTGTCCGACGGGGTGTCACCGTTCTTCTGGGCCTCGTCGATCTGCTCGTTAACGTTGTTCTGGGCGTCGTCGATGGCCTGGTTGACTTCGTCGCTGTTGCTGTCGCTGCCACAGCCGACCGCGAAGGCTCCGGTTGCTCCTACTGCGAGAATGGCGACTGCCGTGCGCCAACGATTCATTTCAATCATGTGTGACTCCCCTTGTTCATTTTCGATGGACGGGAAATGCCGTTCGCTGTTCGCAGCCTATCGCCGCGGTCGGCCTTGATAATCGTCGGTTTCGACACCGCTACCGACGACACGGTCGTCGGCGCTTCGGTAGACGGTGAGACCGTCACCGAATCGGTGATTCCTCCGGGACCCGAGGGTCGGCCCGTCCACAGCCAAGGCCTGCTCGGCGCCGTGACCGAGGCCGCCGAGGCCGCCGGCGGCTGGTCGCGGATCGACCGGATCGCGGTCGGCACCGGGCCCGGGACGTTTACCGGGATCCGGATCGGCCTGGCCACGGCCAACGGGATCGCCCTGTCCACTGGCATCGAACTGGCGGGGGTCTCGACCCTTGCCACGCTCGCACGGCCGATGCTCGGCCCCGACCACGTGACGCTGGCCCTGCTCGACGCGCGACGCGGTGAAGTCTTCGCTGCGCTCTACGGGCCGGCCGGCGAGGTCCTCCGGGAGCCGTTTGTCTGCGGTCCGGACGAGCTGGCGTCCCGCATCGGGGAATTCGACCCCGGTCTCGTGGTCGGGGGTCCGGGGGCGGTACGATTCAGGGAAGAACTCGACCGGGCAGACATCGCAACCGTCGGCCCGGAGGCGGGTTTCAACCTTTTGAGCGCAGGCGCAATCTGTGAACTTGGTGCCTCCGTCGATTCCGAACAACTTTCCAATCCCCTCGAACCCACATATCTGAGAGTCCCCGATGCACAACTCTGGCTTGAACGAGACGGTCGAAAAGCCGGCCCCTGAACCGTCGGCACTTCGCCTGCGTCAGCTGACTTACGCCGATCTGCCGGTCGTGGTCTCGATCGAGCGCCGCTCATTCGTCAGCCCCTGGTCACCGGGCATGTTTGTGCTCGAGATGTCCAAGGGTTCGACCATCAGCCTCGTCGCGGTCCAGGAGGGGGACGACCGGCTGGTCGCCTACGCCGTCTTCTCGCGTTACGACGCCGCCTGGCACCTGATGAACGTTGCGGTCGCCCCCGAGCACCGCCGTCACGGGATCGCTTCGGCCCTGATCAACGGAGCCCTGGCCAGGATCGAGCCGGATGCCCCGGTGACCCTCGAGGTCCGGCCGTCCAACCAGTCGGCGATCGCCCTCTATGGGACCTTCGGTTTCCGCAACTTCGGGCACCGCAAGCGCTACTACGCGAACGGTGAAGACGCGATGATCATGTGGCGCGGGGATCCGGCCCTGGCGGGCGTTCCGGCCGAGGCTGCCGCGGGGAGCTGACCGGCTTGCCGGCCCTGGCGATCGAGACGTCCTGCGACGACACCTGTGCCGCGGTCCTGGAGGGCCCGGTCATCCTCTCCAACGTGATCTCCTCCCAGGCGATCCATGGCAAATACGGGGGAGTCGTGCCTGAGGTCGCTTCGCGGCACCACCTCGAACTCACCGGGCCGGTGATCAAGGCGGCCCTCGAGCAGGCCGAGGTCGAGGTGTGCGACCTCGACTCGATCGCGGTGACCGCCGGCCCCGGCCTGATCGGGGCCCTGCTGATCGGCTTGAGCACGGCCAAGGCGATGGCCGCGCCGCGTCGCCTGCCGCTGATTCCCACCGATCACCTGCAAGGACACGTGGCGGCCAACTTCCTCGAGCCGGACCCGATCGCACCGCCGTTCGTCTGCCTGATCGCCAGTGGCGGCCACACCCTGCTCGCCGGCGTCCGGGAGTTCGGTGGTTTCGAAATCCTCGGGGAGACCCTCGACGACGCCGCCGGCGAAGCGATCGACAAGGCAGCCCGGATGCTGGGCCTGGGTTATCCGGGCGGTCCCGCCCTGGAGCATCTGGCTGCCGATGGTGACCCCGGCGCGTTCAGCTTCCCGGTCGCGATGAGCCGGAATCCCGGCCTGGACTTCAGCTTCAGCGGACTGAAGACGGCGCTGGTCTACCGCTGCCGCGATCTCGGTGAGGGGGAGATAGAGGAGTACCGCGCCGATCTCGCCGCCGGCTTCCAGGCGGCGGTGGTCGAACAGCTGGTCACCAAG
This sequence comes from Thermoleophilia bacterium, assembly GCA_016650125.1. Classification (GTDB taxonomy): domain Bacteria; phylum Actinomycetota; class Thermoleophilia; order Solirubrobacterales; family 70-9; genus 67-14. Next base: position 49,417 of record JAENWT010000015.1, on the reverse strand, counting down.
CTGCGCCGGGCGCTCGACCGGGACGACTGGCCGGCGGTCGCGCTCGGCGGCGGCGTCGCCGCGAACGGACCGCTCCGCCGAGCGGTCCAGGACCTCTGCGAAGAGCGCGGCATCGAGTTGAAGCTGGTGCCTTCAGAACTATGCACCGACAACGCCGCGATGATCGGCTCGGCCGCCCGGTACACACCGGCCATGGCCTATCCTGATTACCTCGCCTTTGACGCCTTCGCCACCGCCGGGGGCCGATGAAGGCCGTCGTCTATTCCCGGGCGGACTGCCACCTCTGCCACGAAGCGATCGAGTCGCTCACCGGTCTCGCCACCGAGTTTCCGGGCCTGGAGATCGACGAGATCGACATCGACGACGACGACGACCTCCTCCGGCGATACCTCGAGCGCATCCCCGTGGTTCTGATCGACGGCGAAATCGTGAGCGAGCTGGTTTTTGATCCCGAGCCGGTCAGGGCCCGGTTACGGATACCCTGAAGTCCCGATGACCCCCCCGCCGAAACACCGCAGCGATGCCGGATCCGTCCTGGTACCGGACGGTGAGCGTCTTTCGCTCGGCGTGGCCGCCCGCCTTTCGCGTTATCTCCAGGTCCTGACGCAGGCCCGCAAGATGGGCCGCGAGACGATCTCCTCGCAGGAGCTCTCCGAGTACACGCACATCAATCCGACCCAGATCCGGCGAGATCTGTCCGGCTTCGGCAAGTTCGGCAAGCGCGGCGTCGGCTACCGGATCGAGTTCCTGGTCGACGAGATCCGGAAGATCCTGCGAACCGCCGGGCATCACAACATCGCGCTGTTCGGCGCCGGCAAGCTGGGTCAGGCGATCGCCGGCTCGGACATCTTTGCCGACCACGGATTCCAGATCGTCTCGCTCTTCGACGTCGACCCGAGCCGGATCGGCAAGAAGGTCGGACCACTGACCGTGCGGGATTTCTCCGAACTCGGCAAGGCGGTCGAGGAGGAGACGATCGTGGTCGGCGTCCTCGCGGTGCCGTCCGCCGCCGCCCAGGAGGTCGCCGATGGCCTGGTCGCGGCCGGGGTCACGGTCATCTTCAACTACACCGAGCAGCTGCTCCAGGTTCCACCCGAAGTCACCGTCCACACCTCGAGCCCCGCGGTCGATCTGCTCTATGCCCTTTACTTCTACCTGTCTTGAGCGACCTTGACTGATCCCGACCTGCTTGATCTCGGCGCTGCCCGAGAGGTCTTCGAGGCGTCTCAGGACTTCACGATCGGGCTTGAAGAGGAGTTCGCGATCATCGACCCGGAAACGCTCGATCTGGCCGACCGGTTCCCCGAGCTGTACGAAGCGGCCCAGGCCGACCCGGTCCTCGGGGACTCTGCCGCCGGCGAGCTGATCGCCTCCGAGATCGAGATCCGCTCGGGGCGATCGGAGTCCATGCATGAAGCCATCGAACGCATGGCGGTCCGCCGCCAGAAGCTCTTCGCCGTGGCCGCCGACCGGGGTGTCAGCCTCGCGTCGATGGGTACGCACCCCTGGGCCAGCTACCTCGACCAGGCGATCATCGACACGCCGCACTATCAGCGGCTGAAGGAAGACCTGGGCTGGGTCGCGCAGCGCAACAACACCTGGAGCCTCCACGTCCACGTCGGCATCCAGGGGGCGGACCGGGCGATCAAGGTGAGCGACTGGCTGCGCGAGCAGCTGCCGATCCTCCTAGCCGTCTCCGCCAACTCGCCCTTCCTCGACCATCACGACAGCGGGCTGGCTTCGGTCCGGACCGAGATCTTCACCCGGACCTTCCCCCGTTGCGGTGTCCCTGGCCAGTTCAGGAGCTGGGACCAGTACGCGGAGTTCATCGAGACCCTGAAGCGGGTCGGTTCGGTGGTCGAGTCGACCCAGCTCTGGTGGAGCGTGCGGCCGCACCACGCCTTCGGCACGGTCGAGGTGCGGATCTGCGACGCCCAGTCCGACGCGACCGAATCGACGGCGTTGGCCGGCCTGATCACTGCGGTAGTCGCCCAGACGGCGCTCGACCTGGATTCCGGAGCCAAGGGCGACGAAGAGCCCCTGCTCGATCGCGAGATCGAAGAGAACTTCTGGCGCGCGATCCGTTACGGCATGGACGGCAAGATGGTCGATTTCCGCCGGGGCCGCGAAATCGAAGCCCGGCGGGTCCTCGAAGACCTGCTCGAGTGGACCACCCCGGCCCGCGAAAGCCTCGATATCGAAGTGGACCTCCCGGAAAAGAACGGATCACAGAGGGCGCGGGAGAAGTTCAAGGCGGGCATGACGATCGAGCAGATTTATCGCGAGTCGGCCGAGGAGACCCGGGCGAGCTTCGCCGGGTTCACTTAGGCCCAACGTCCCTTGGATGTCGGTCTTCCGCCATGGCTCACTTTCCGGATCTCGGCGCTCCTTGCTTCGTGTCGTCGAGACCATGAAAGTCCGGCATTATCGGGGACTTTCGTGGTTTCGATGCCCTTTGAGACCACCGAGATCCCGAAAGTCAGGGATTATCGCCGACTTTCGGGATCTCGACGGCCCAACCACGTTCCGCGCACGGGTAGGGGGTCCACTTCTCTAAGCAGGGTTTTCCCGAAGGGGACGACCCTGCCTTATGCAGAACTCAGCGAGACTGAGAGAGGGCAAAAACTTCAGGATTGTTCTCCTGTTTCCATTTTTGTCCGCCACCACGGAAGACCGATACCCGGACCACCGCGACCTCACGGCGGTTGGGCCTAAGATGGACCACATGATCGAAGAGCCCACAGCGCCCCCCGAGCCCGAACCCGAATCCGAATCCGACCCGCAGGGTCCGCCGCCTCTCACTCCTGAAGAGCAGGAGATGCTTGAGCAGCAGATGAGCCAGGTCCGGGTCGAGGACCTGCTCACCCAGACTGTGGCCAGTGTGCTCAACCTGAGTGCCCGCCGCATCGTCAAGGAAGACGAAGTCGATCTCGACCAGGCCCGGATCGGCATCGATGCCGTGCGCGCCCTGATCGCGCTGCTGCCGCCCGAAGTCGCCGATGCCGTGAAAGAACCGCTCAGCCAGGTGCAGATGCTCTACGCCGAGCGCGCCGGTGGCAACGCCCCGGGTGAAGAACCCACCCCGGAATCTCCCGCCTCAGGCGAGGCTCCGCCGCCCCAGCCAACGGCCGATCCCGGTCCGCCGAAGGGCCCGGGCCTGTGGACTCCACGCGGCAGCTGAACCCTTCCGCGGCACCTTCACCGGGTAGGTCCCGTCGTCGCATCTGTCGGTCGTAATAGGCTGACGCCGCTAGAAGCGGGATCAAAACACCGGAGGAGAACACACTTTGACCGATTTTCTAATCGACTACGGCGTCGTCTTTGCGCTTTTCTGCGCGGCGGTAGCGGTCCTTTACGGCATCATCATCACCCAGCGTTTGCTGGCCAAGCCGGCCGGCAACGAACGCATGGTGGAGATTTCCGGTGCGATCCAGGAAGGTGCCTCGGCGTACCTGAAGCGTCAGTACATGATCATCGCGGTAGTCGCGGTTCCGCTGATCATTCTGCTCGCGATACTCCAGAACTGGCAGACGGCCCTCGGCTTCATCGTCGGTGGCACGCTTTCCGGAGCGACCGGCTTCATCGGCATGAACGTGTCGGTTCGCGCCAACAGCCGGGTTGCTGAAGCCGCCCGTGGCGGAGTGCCACCGGCGCTCGACGTCGCCTTCAAGGGCGGTTCGGTCACCGGCATGCTCGTCGTCGGCCTGGCCCTGCTCGGCGTCGCCGGCTACTTCGGCCTGCTGATCGCGACCGGCGCGGTCGACAGCGACAAGGAAGCTGTGGACGCCCTGATCGGTCTCGGCTTCGGTGGTTCGCTGATCTCGGTCTTCGCCCGTCTCGGCGGCGGTATCTTCACCAAGGCCGCCGACGTCGGCGCCGACCTGGTCGGCAAGGTTGAAGCCGGCATCCCCGAGGACGACCCGCGCAACCCCGCCGTGATTGCCGACAACGTCGGTGACAACGTCGGCGACTGCGCCGGCATGGCAGCGGACCTCTTCGAGACCTACGCGGTGACCTCGGTCGCCGTGATGCTGCTCGGAGTCCTCTACTTCGCGCCTGAATTCAGCCGCGAAGTCGCGATCTACCCGCTGGTCATGGGCGGCGCGGCGATCATCGCCTCGATCATCGGCGCGCTGATCGTCAAGACCAAGACCGATCGTGTCGAAGGCGCGCTCTACCGGGGACTGATCGTCTCCGGCGTGCTTTCGATCGCGGCGTTCTACCCGATCACCGACTGGCTCATGGCCGAACCGCTGCGGGTCGGCTTCGAGCAGGCGACGGGCAGCGTGGTCAGCGTCACCGACCTCTGGCTCTGCGCAGTGATCGGAATCGCGGTGACCGCGTTGCTGTTCGTGATCACCGACTACTACACCTCGACCAGGTTCCGGCCGGTCAAGAACATCGCCAAGGCATCCGAGACCGGGCACGCCACGAACATAATCCAGGGCCTCGCCCAGGGTATGCAGGCGACGGCGGCCCCGGCCGTGGTGCTCGCGCTCGCGATCCTCGCGGCGAATGAACTCGCCGGGATTTACGGCATCGGCATCGCCGTCGTGGCCCAGCTCTCACTCACCGGCCTGATCGTGGCCCTCGACGCATTCGGTCCGATCACCGACAACGCCGGTGGCATCGCCGAGATGGCGGAGCTGCCGGAAGAGGTGCGCAACGTGACCGACCCGCTGGACGCGGTCGGCAACACGACCAAGGCCGTCACCAAGGGTTATGCGATCGGTTCGGCCGCCCTGGCCGCGCTGGTCCTGTTCGCGGCGTTCAAGGAAGAGCTGCGCGCCGAGGCCCCGGTCGGCTTCCGAATAGACGACCTCTTCAACATGTCGAGCCCCGAGGCCCTGGTCGGCCTGATCATCGGCGGCATGATGGTCTACCTGTTCTCGTCGTTCGCGATCGAATCGGTCGGCCGGGCCGGCGGACAGGTCGTCGAGGAAGTGCGGCGCCAGTTCAGGGAGAAGCCGGGAATCATGGACGGCACCGAGAAGCCGGACTACCGGCAGGCGGTCGCCCTGGTGACCGCGGCGGCGCAGAAGGAAATGATTCTGCCGTCGCTGATCCCGATCGTCATTCCGGTGGTCGTCGGCGTCCTCAGCGTGGACGCCCTCGGCGGCCTGCTGATCGGCGTGATCATCGTCGGACTGTTCGCGGCGATCTCGATGACCGCCGGCGGCGGTGCCTGGGACAACGCCAAGAAACTGATCGAGGACGGTGAATACGGAGGCAAGGGCTCGGACGCCCACGCCGCCTCGATCACCGGCGACACGGTCGGTGACCCCTACAAGGACACCGCCGGACCGGCGATCAACCCGATGATCAAGGTCGCGAATATCGTCGCCATCCTGATCATCCCGATCGTCCACTTCTAGGACAAGTATCTGGACGAAAAGCTAAACGCATATGCAGGAATCTGCGACGAAAGCCCCGGCCACCCGGCCGGGGCTTTTTGTTGCGCTGTCACCGACTTCGATTAGGGCGTACGCTCTGAATATGTGGAGGGGTGCGACAACTGACCAGATCGAACTGCTCGACTGGGTTTTTGCGGCGGCGCCAAGCGGTATGGCCATCGTCGAATACGACCACAACATCGGTGGCTCGATCGTTTTCGCCAATCCCGCGCTCGAAATCCTGACCGGCTACGCCCGGGCCGAGCTCGAAGGCATGCCCGCCTACCGCCTGATCCCGAAGATCTCCGACGAGTCGGCGAACTGGCGCGACGAGCTGCTGGACGGCGAGCGCTCGACCTGATCAAGATCGACGGAACCTTCATCGAGCGGCTCGCCCAGAATAAAGTCGACCAGGCGGTGGTCCATTCGATCGTCAATGCAGCGAAGGTCGCGGGTCGCAAAACCGTCGCAGAATTCGTCTCCGACCAAGCTGGATTTGACCTCTTGAAGGAGTGGGGAGTGGACTATGCGCAGGGCTTTTACGTCAACGAACCAATTTCCGTAAAAATCTGAAAATTCATCGTTTGACGATTCTCAGGTTGTTCACCTATAGTGAGCAACTTGAGTCAGGCAGCCCGTCGGGTGGCTTCGCAACGAGTGGTCACTCGAAGGATAGCCTTTACCATCCGTTGACGCTTGTATCATCACGTTAAAACTTGGCTAAGAGCAAAAAACAAGACATCCTCAGGGAGATCAGGGAACTTCGTCGCGAGATGTCGAGCCGCCTCGACGCACTCGAGGAACGCCTTTATTCGGGTTCGAAGCCATCTGCTCCCCCGAGTGAGGGTTCGGCGCCCAAGACTCCTTCCCTTCCTGTGAAGCCACCCAGCGCACCGAGCGCCGACAGGGTCACGAGTGCCGACTTCCAGCTGCCGACCGACCGCGACATCAAGGTCGTCATCCAGCCGCTTCATGACCTCAGCATGGCCCGCACCGTCGAGCAGGCCCTGGCCGAGACCGAGGGTGTCGAGAGTTCCAACCTGCGTGAACTCCGGGGCGATTCGGCGACCATCGACGCCCGGGTCGACGAGGGTGTTTCACTGATCACTTCGCTGCGACGCAAACTTCCAGTTGCCTTTGACGTGACCGATTCCGACAAGGGATCGTTCACCATCGCGCTTGCCCAACCAGTGGGCGAGCGTAGGGACGGCGTGGCCGGCCAAGACGGTTCGTGAACGGCGGCGGGGCAATCGGCACGCTTTTCTTTGTCATCGGCGTGCTCATCCTGTTCACGCTCATGTTCAGCGTGTTCCTGATCCTGCCGTTCTTCCTGTTCGTCGCCGGCATAGTCACGATGATGATCAGCGACCGCAGGCGCAGCCGGCGTGAGCCCGACAATACGGTCGAAGTCGAGCGGGTCGGGGCAGCCGAACTGCTCGAACGCGACCAGGCTCGCCGCAGGGGCACCGTCTGATGCCGATGACCGGAGAGAAAATGCTGGTCCGCGACGACGTGCATGGCGTCAGCGAGCGCATGGTCACGCTGACCCCGGCCGTCGCCCATCTCCTTCCGGCCGAAACCTGTCGCGAGTACCACGTCATCCCGGTCGAATACGGCGATGGCTACCTGACCGTCGTCTCCACTTCCGACAGCAACTTCGCCGCCGCCGACGTGATCCTTGCCGAGACCGGCTATGAACCCAGCTGGGTGATCGCCGACCGGGACGAGATCGACGAAGCGATCGACCGGCTCTTCGCCGCCAACGGATCTGCGGAGACCGAATCGGGTGCCAAGTTCTCGGCCGGAGACCTGGTCAGCCATGGCCTGGCGATCCCGCCGCGGCTCGGCGAGCAGCTGGCCGGACGTGGTCTGGTCACCGAAGAGCAGCTGGGCCTGGCCATCGCCGAGCAGGAACGTTCGGGCGGACGCATCGGCGAGGTCCTCGTCCACGGCGGCGCCCTCGAAGAGAAGGCCCTGCTCCGCGTACTTTCCGAGACGCTCCATCTGCCGACCATCGACCTTTCCGAATTCGACGCGACCGAAGCCCCCCGGGACATCGTTCCCGAGCCGGTCGCGCGCCGGCTCCACGTAGTGCCGATCGCCGCCGACAGCCGCAACCTCTTCCTCGCGGTGCCGGATGCGCTGAGCGACGAGGCCCGTCGGGAAATCGGCCACTATTCCGACCTTGAGATCCAGGAGTTCCTGGCGCCGCGCAACGATATCGGCGAGCTGCTCCGCCGCATCCACGGGGCCGCGTACACACAGACGGCGCGCTCGAACCTGCGGGACCGTTTCCCGGACAGCTCGGCCCACCTCGTCCTGAGCGGCGTTCAGAAGGCATTCCTAGGCATCCTGGTGCTGGTCCTGATCGGCTTCCTGATCTGGAAGACGCTGGACACACTGGTTGTGGTCTTCGCTCTGGCCAGCATCTTCTACACCCTGGCTTCGTTCTACAAGCTGACTGCCGGCTTGTCCGCGCTCGAGCACCGGTACCTTCTGGAGACGACACCTGAGGCCCTGGCGGCCATGGACGAGCGGAACCTGCCCGTCTACACCGTCCTGGTCCCGCTCTACCGCGAAGCCGCGGTCACCCCGTACCTGGTCGAAGGCATCAACTCGCTGGACTATCCGAAGACCAAGCTCGACGTCCGCCTGCTCTGCGAGGAAGACGATGATGAGACGATCGCCGCGATCCTCGCGATGGAGCTGCCGCCGCACTTCCGGCCGATCGTCGTCCCGCCGTCGCAGCCACAGACCAAGCCCAAGGCCTGCAACTACGGTCTGCTCGGCGCCAAGGGCGAGTACGTCGTCATCTACGACGCCGAGGACCGGCCCGATCCCAGCCAGCTGAAGAAGGCCGTGCTGATGTTCGAGAATATCGACGACACGGTCGTCTGCATCCAGGCCAAGCTCAACTTCTTCAACCAGGAAACCAACTTCCTGACCCGCTGGTTCTCGATCGAGTACGCGATGCTCTTCGACCTCGTGCTGCCCGGCCTTGACGCCCGCAAGGACCCGATCCCGCTCGGCGGCACCTCGAACCACATCAAGCTCGACCAGCTGGTCGAAGTCGGTGGCTGGGACCCTTACAACGTCACCGAGGACGCTGACCTCGGCGTCCGGCTGCACCAGGCCGGCTTCCGCACGACGATGATGGACTCGACCACTTACGAAGAGGCGAACACCGAGATCGGCAGCTGGGTCCGCCAGCGCTCGCGCTGGATCAAGGGTTACCTCCAGACATGGCTCGTCTACATGCGCAATCCCTTCCGCCTGATGAGCAATCTCGGCTTCAAGGGCTTCGTGTCGTTCCAGCTCCTGATCGGCGGCACCTTCATCTTCCTGATCAACCCGATCTTCTGGTTCCTGACGACTCTGTTCGCGCTCACCCAGACCGGGTTCATCCAGGAGCTGTTCCCTGGCTGGGTCTATTACCTGGCGGCTGCACAGCTCTTCCTGGGCAACTTCGTCTTCATGTACCTCGGCCTCGCGGCTTCGGTCCGGCGCGGCGATCATTCGCTCGCGCCCTACGCCCTGTTCCTGCCGTTCTACTGGGGCCTGATGTCGATCGCGGCCTGGAAGGGCTTCGTCCAGCTCTTCACGAACCCGTTCTACTGGGAGAAGACCGAGCACGGCATCGATGTCGGCGCCAGCGGCTCGAACTCCTCCGGCCGCACGCCGCGCAGGGCGGAAGTCTGATGGCCACTGAGCGCACCGTTCGCACCACCAGTGTGACCGAGGTCGATGTCGACGAGTCCCAGCGGGCTCAGGAACTCGCCCGCGTCCGCCAGGATTTCGCCGGTGCGGACCCGAACGATCCGGTCATCATCTACGACGAAGCCGTCGAGCGCCGCGGTGCGCCGCAGGCCAGCGCAGAGGGCTGGATCGTCGCGATCTTCTTCGCTGTGGTCTACGGCCTCATCGGCTACTTCATGCTGACCGACGGCCGCATCGTCAACTTCGATTCGCTCCACCGCCTCAACGAGGCGTACATGACCTGGTGGAACTCCCCGCCCAAGCTGGCGGCCCTGACCCTCGCGGCCCCGCCGCTCGGAGCCGTGGCCTACGTGCCGCTGGCGATCATCAAACCCTTTGCGACCTCGCTGACCGCGATCCCCGTGCTGACCGCGCTGGCAGCCGGCTTCCTGATGGCGATAATCAACTCGATCCTTCGCCGCTGTGAGGTCCCCGGGGTCTTCCGGATCATCATGCTGCTGCTCTTCGGGCTCAACCCGATGTTCGTCTTTTACGCCGCCAACGGCGAGATCACCGTGCTCGGCATGGTGTTCGCCGCGATCGCCCTTCTGGCGGTCATCTCCTGGCAGCTGACCGACGAAACCCGCCACCTCGTGGCTGCCGGCCTGGCGATCGGCGCGGCGATCATGATCGATTACGGCTACGCCCTCTGGGCGGTCGGCCTTGCGATCGCGGTCATGTCGATCGGAAGTGGCCACAACGACCGCGAGGATCGCCGCCGGTCCTCGCTGATCCTCTTCCTCACCCCGATCATCTATGCCCTCCTGGTCTGGATCCTGCTCAACGCGATCGTCCTGAGCAGTCCTTTCGGGTGGGTCACCGCGCAGACGGGCATGATCCAGGTCAACACGACCGGAGCCCTCCAGGCTGTGACCTCGAGCCCGATGGACGCGCTCGGCGACCTCTTCAGCGTCGTGCTTGGCGTCGCTCCGCTCGGCTTCGCGGCCGTGATCCTTCTGGTTCTTTCAGGGATATTGGTGCGCGACGGATTGTCATGGGGCCTGTTCTTCCTGATCGTCTTTTCGCTCGCGGTGCCGATGACGCGTGTCCTGGTGGCTGATCAAGCCGACCTGATGACCCTTTCCGCCGGCCTGCCGCTGGCGCTACTCGCACTGGCCGGTGCCGCCTGGGTCTACGCGGCCGAACCGAGTTGGCGGATAGGTGTCGGAATTATCATGGTCATCGGCCTGGTTGCGGCGATTCCGCTCAGCTGGGACGCGATGAAGAACTACGAGTACCAGGACCAGGCCCAGGCGTTCACCCGCTGGGTCGACGACCAGGACTCCCAGGAGGGCACTGAATCGGTCGGTGGTTACCAGGTCGGCATCGATCCGGAAATCAGCATGGCCGAATACATCAACACCCAGCTGCCACAGGTCGACGATTCAGTTCTCGTCGACGAGAACTTCAGTTACGGCCCGATGATCACCAGCGGCCGGCCGTACATCTTCTTCGACCGCGCCGACAAGGACGAGGGTGGCTGGGAAGCCACCCGCGACAGTCCCTTCGGCAAGGTCGGCTACATGCTGGTCTCGATCAGTCGCGCCGGCGATCAGCTCCGCCAGACCTTCCCGCAGGCCGTCGCCGGTGGCGAAGCCGGACTGACCCCGATCTTCAAGACCGACCGTTACGTCCTGATCGAGGTCGCGCCGACCAAACCGCGGACTCAGGAAGAGCAGGGGGCGGGCGGCACCGGGAACCAGCCGCAGAGCACCCCGCGCCCGATCACCCCGGTCACGCCGCCGACCCCGAATAACGACGGCCCGCGGACATCGACTTCAGCAACCGCGGGTACCACCACAGATTCTTCCGGCGCCAGCTCCGGCACCACGCCGAGCAATTCGACCGGCACGCCGTCCAGCGGTGCCGGATCTTCAACGCCGGAGCTGGAAGGCGAATGATGGAGCGGCTCAGTCAATCCAGCCGCTGGCTGGTCATCTTTTCGCTGGTCGCCGCGCTTTCGATCGGGATCGCCGCCTGCGGTGACGATGGCAACAATTCGGAGGACTCGAACAACACCAGCAAGCAGAGCTACAACAACGGAGGCAACGCCCAGAGCGACCCGAACGCCAACCCCGACTCGAACTCTTCTTCTTCGGACACCGGCTCCAACCTGACTTCGGGCTCGACCACAGCCAACGACTCGAGCAGTTCCGAGGGTGTCGCCGGCGGACGGTTCTTCGCCGCAAACAGTCCCTGGAACACCGAAGTGGACGGACTGCCGATCGATCCATCCTCGGCCCGTATGCTCGACCTGGCCGGCGAGCGCCGTGCCGTGCGCGAGGCCAAGGGCCAGAAGGGCATCGAGACGATCGTCCGCCGGGTTACCAAGGGTCTTTACGTCAACACTGAAGCCTGGTCGCCGCTGATCGTCGAAGCCGGCGGTAACGGCGCCGAGCTCACCAAGTTCGTCTGCCGCCAGTCGAAGTGCGGCTCGACCGACCCGGACGTGCCCGACGAGTTGTCGATCCCGTCGAACACGACGCCGGACCCGCGGTACGACGGCTGGCTCAGCGTGATCGACACCGAAGCCGGCATGGGCTACGACTTCTGGCGTGCCCGCCGCCAGAGCGACAACTCGATCTCCTTCCAGTACTCGAAAGCCTGGACGCTCGACGGCCCCGGCTTCAGCAAACCGATCTCCGAGGACCCCCAGCGTGCCCCGGGTGCCCGTGGCTCGGGCCTGCCGCTCTTCGCCGGCGTGATCGGCTCGGAAGAGGCCTCGCAGGGCCGCATCAACCACGCGCTCGCGATCGCGGTTCCCGGCATCGCCCGGCGGAACTACGTCCAGCCGGCCTCGGTCACCGACGGCGTCGGCAACGGCCGCTCGCTGCCGGCCGGTGCGCGCATCCGGCTGCGCGCCAACGTGACCGCCGAAGACCGTGACCTGGCTGACAACAACCATGACGGCAAGCCCGACGTGCTTCTCAGCGGCGCTCGCCGGCGCTCGGCCGAATCGATCCTCGTTGCGCTCCGTCAGTACGGCGCGATCGTGGTCGACCGCTCGGCCGTACCCACCTTGTATGCGCCGCGTGGTACTTCGGCCCAGATCATCGCCGGCCCGGAGCTGAGCTGGCTCACGCTTGATGACTTCGAAGTCGTTGGGCTTCCGGAGGTCTTCCAGGACCCGCCGCTGGGCGACGTAGCGCTTGAGGGGCCGACCGGTTCCTCGGTGGACGAGACCTCCGGTGGCACCCAGGCGGACGGACAGGATTGATGATCTCGCTCAAACGTAAAATCGCGGCACTGATCGCCGGCCTCGCCCTGCTGGCCGTGGTCACCGGCTGTGGTGTCGATACCGACGAAGCACCCGAGAGCGCCGGCGCCACAGGTAGCGCCGCCACGTTCCAGGAACCGACCGAAGGCAAGACCAGCGAGCCGGTCACCCGGGCGACGCCGCGAAACGAAGGCACCATCCGGATCGCCGGCAAGGCGCAGGGTTCACTCACCGAGCGTCTGGTCTCCACGTACGAGCTTCAGGGCGGGAACGCTTCGGTCACCACCACCGGCGGCAACGAGCAGACCGCTTTTGACGCCTTTTGCGCCGGTCAGAACGACATCGTCGACTCGGCCCGGCCGATCTCTCCCGGTGAGTACCGCCAATGCATCGCCCGCGGCATCCAGCCCGTCCAGTTCCAGATTGCCTCCGACGCCGCGGTCCTCGCGATCAAGAACGAGACCGACGTCGGCGTGGACTGCCTCAGCTTCGACGAGGTCCGCAACATCTTCCAGGCGGGATCGGGCATCAACACCTGGGCCCAGGTCGGGTACGACCACGACGTAACCCTCGATGCCAGCGCACCGCGCATGAAGGTCGCCGGACCGGATGAGGATTCCAACGTCTTCAGCTTCTTCGGCCAGTACGTGCTCGGCGACGATGAGCCGACCCTGCTCTCGGTCCGCGGTGACTACCAAGCCTACTCGACCGATGCCGGCGTCAGGCGCGCCGTTGTCGGCACCAACCGCGATTCCCTCGCGGCCCAGGAATTTGCGCCTTCCCAGAAAGTCTTCGAACAGATCATCGCTTCGATCGCCGACGCCAAGCAGGCGGTCAAGGACGCCGAAGACGAGAAGGCCAAGGGCATCCGCGACAAGCGCAGCAAGTCGGCCAAGGAGCGGGATCAGCGCATCCTCGACAACGCCGAGAAGACCTTGAAGAGCCTCAAGACGGACACCAAGGACTCGCGGCGTTACGTCAGGGCGAACCGCGACGCGACCCGCCGGATCGAATCGGTCCGCGGCACCATGGGCCTCTTCCGGTTTTCGTACTACGAAGCCTTCGAAGAGCAGCTGCGGCCGATGGAAGTCAGCTCCAGCAACGATTTCCGCAAGCCGGAATGCATCTTCCCGTCGCAGGCCACCGTGACCAACGCGACCTACCCGCTGTCGCGCCAGCTGCTGCTCACCGTGAACCTGAAGAACATGAACGACTCGGACATCAACGACTTCCTCACTTCGGCCCTCGCCAATTCGCAGAAGCAGGCCGAAGAGGCCGCCCTGGTGCCGCTGCCGGACGAAGTCCAGGTCACCGAGCAGGATTGGCTCGACGGAACGTCGCAACCGGACATCATCTTCTATGACATCGCTTCGATGCCGGCCAAGCAGAGCAACAAGCAAGCCGCCGAAGGCGAATAAGCACCCCCGCTACTTTCGCATTGATTGGCGGTTTAAGAGGTGTTGACATCATGATTACCGTGCCTCGTACAATTTCTCTCTCAGTTTCAGCCGTCGTCGCCATCTTTCTGGGTGTCGCGGTCTTCGCTGCGCCCGCTTCGGCCGGCAACCACTGCAAGCGCCTGCCGCTCTCGGTCAAGCTGAGCTCGCACGACCCGACCGCGTTGCTCGAAAAGGCGCAGGCTTGGGTCTACGTGCGCACCAACGGCAAGGTGCACTCTGCCCGGATCAAGGTCATCCGTGGCGGCAACGTCTACCTCAAGGGCCGGATCACCGGCCGTCTGGCCGGCGGCCGCACCTCGATCGTCCACCTCAAGCGGGTGCGCTCGGTCGGCCGCGGCAAGTACCGGATTGAAGTCACGGCGCGCAAGGGCGGCTGCAAGAACTCCCGGACCAGGAGCAGCGGCTGGAGGTTCAAGGCCCCGACCCTGCCGCTCAAGGCCCTGCCGTACAGCACGAAGGTCCGCGACAACGCGGGCAACGTGCGATTCACTCTCCAGCCGGTGCGCCGGACCGCGATCGGCCGGGTTCGTGTGAACCTGATCAATTCGAAGGGCGCCACGGTCGCCGAGCAGGTCATCCCCGACCTCTCCGGCAAACAGATCATCGCCGAGCTTCCGATCAACGGCATCCTCGCTCCCGGTGAGTACCGGGTGCGCCTGTATGGCCTGGAGGTCGGTGACAGCACTTACCGCAGTTCGGTCCAGAAGTTCCGCTTCGTCCGCGGCGGCGGTGGTGCCAAGCCCGTCAGCAAGACCGGCGAGCAGATTCAGAGGGTCACGATCGGCTGGAGTGGCGGCACGTCCGAGGGGCGCTCGACCGGCGGCTTCATCGCGCCCGGCATCGGCTACGGAGAGATCGTCTGCAACCAGAACCAGCAGTGGATCCGCTTCTACCCGTCGAACGGCAAGCGTGAAGCGGCGATGATGAACTGGACTTACAAGAACTGGGGAACCTACAGCGAGAAGGCACTCCGCGAGGCGAAATACGCCCGTGGCACCGGCCCCGACTTCCGTGAAGGCCTGAACAAGTTCGGCCCGCCCGAGAAGTACTCGACCGGCGCCTTCCAGGGGATCATCTCCGACCGCGGCCCGATCGAGGTCCCGGGTGGCACGAGCCTGGCTCCGCCGACCACCCTGGACATGGACTGGGAGTGGGACTTCAGCCAGCCGAAGAGCGCCCGCTGTCACGTCAATGCGACCTTCCGTACCCAGACCGAACTCGAGAGCAAGCCGGTCGCCCGTTCGGTGCAGATCGTCTGGCGCCGCGAGCGCAACGCCACCGAGAAAAACACCGTGAGCACGGTCGACTTCCCCGGACTGGGCGAAGTCAAGGCGGTCTGTGAGGCCGGGCGCAGCGGGGTCAGGCGGCTCACCATCGACAATCCGACCGGCGGCAAGATCATCACCCGGGAAGGCTCGGACGATTTCGCGGTGACCCAGAAGACCGGGCCGCTGGCCTCGAAGTTGCCGAACAACGGGATGCTCTTCCTCCAGCTGAACACTGGCGAACGGATACTGGTGTCGTCGCGCTGGAAAGCGAACGACCCGAACCCGGACGAGAACTGGTGCGTCATTTCCGCCCAGATATATTCACCCTGATTTTTTTCCGAGCCGGTCCTTTGCGATCAGTCGTAGCTCAACTAGTATGTCCGGGAGATGAGCGTTCGTTCGGAGGAGGTACCCAGCGTGTCCGAGGATGAGGAAGGCCACGCGATGAATCAGGAGCAGGTCGAGAGTCTGAGGACTTCCGCGACCGCGATCAGCCGTGAGCTCAAGACCCTCGGCGATCAGGTCGCTTCGCTGATGGCCGCAGTCGAGTCACTCGGCCCGGTGCAGCCAGCGGCACCGGTGGTGAAGCCGGTCCCTGAACCGGCTCCGCGCCCGGAGGAAGTGGATGACGGCCTTGAGATGGCGGTCACGGTTTCGCCGCTGCCGGAACTGGCGATGGCCGCGGTCGCCGAGGCCACCCTTCGCGGCCTCCCGGGCGTACGCCAGGTGAAAGGCGTGAAGCGCGAAGGGGACTGGGCCCGGTTCACCCTCGAGGTTGATCCGGGCACCGATCTGGTCACCGAGATGAAGGCGGCGATGCCGGTTGCCTTCAAAGTCACCGAATCGACGCCAGAGGCCGTTTCGCTGGCCCTGCAGTGGGCCTGGGGGACATCCTGAACATCGTTTCTCCCGGTTGCTGACCGGCGGACTGCCGGCGCGGCCGCTTCGAGCGTTCGGGCGGAGTAGAGTCGCCGCCGTGCAATTGCGGAATTCATCGGGCCGTCGTGGCTGAGCGAATACCACGCGATCAGAGTCTCAGCCGCGTCTACGGGGCAGGCGCTCTTTTCTCGGCGGGTTATGGCAACGTCGGCTCGTCGATCTACTACGCCCTCGGCGTCACAGCGGCCTTCGCGCTCGGCCTGACCCCGCTCGCCTTCCTCATCGCCGGAGTGATCTTCGTCTGTACTGCAGCGTCCTACGCCGAGGCGACGGTCATGTATCCCGAGGCTGGCGGCTCATCGAGCTTCGCCCGCCACGCCTTCAACGAGGTCGTGAGCTTCATCGCGGCCTGGGGCCAGATGTTGAACTACACGATCACGGTCGCGATCTCGGCCTATTTCGTGCCGCACTACCTGGCGGTCTTCTGGCCGGCGCTCGGCAACTCGCCGGGGGACGTGATCGGCGGCGCGATCCTGATCATCTTCCTCGCCTGGCTGAACATCCGCGGCGGGCAGGAATCGGCCAGGCTCAACATCATCCTCGCCGTGGCCGACCTGGCCACCCAGATAATCCTGGTCGGCATCGGCCTGTTCCTCGTGCTGGATCCCGACATCCTTGTCTCCAACGTTCACCTCGGTGTCGCCCCGAGCTGGTCCGACTTCGCCCTCGGGATTGCGGTCGGCATGATCGCCTACACCGGCATCGAAACGATCTCGAACATGTCCGAGGAGGCCCGCGACGCCGCCAAGTCGGTGCCCCAGGGCGTGGCGCTCGTGGTCATCGCGGTGATGGCGCTCTACCTGCTGATCCCGATCGTCGCGCTCTCCGCGATGCCCGTGTTCCAGGACCAGGCCGGCAACTACGTCACCGAACTCGGCACTACCTTCGCCGACGACCCGATCCTCGGCATCGTCGAAAACCTCGGCCTGGGCCAGAGCCTGACCGACATCCTGCGGATCTACGTCGGTGTGCTGGCCGCGGTCATCCTGATCATCGCCACCAACGCGGGCCTTATCGGCGTTTCCAGGCTGAGCTACTCGATGGGGCAGTACCGGCAGCTGCCGGAGGTGGTGCGCCAGATCCACCCGACATACCGGACCCCGTACATCGCGATCATCCTCTTCGCGGTCCTCGCGATCATCACCCTGATCCCCGGCCAGGCCAAGTTCCTGGCGACGATGTACTCCTTCGGTGCGATGCTCTCGTTCACGATCGCGCACGCCGCGGTCATCCAGCTCAGACGCAAGTTCCCGGACAAGGAGCGGCAATGGAAGCCGCGCCTCAACTTCAACTGGTTCGGCGCTTCGATCCCGTTCTCCGCGGTGCTGGGCGGGCTGGGCACCTTCGCCGCCTGGCTGGTGGTGATGGCACTCAACCCGGTGACGCTTGCCGTCGGAATCGGCTGGCTGGTCGTCGGCGGGACGATCTACTATCTCTATCGTCGGCATCACCAGCTGCCGCTGTCGGAGACCGTCAAGGTGCTGTTGCCCGAACCGCTCGGTGTCGAGGAACTCGAGTACAAGAGCGTCATGATCGCCTTCCCGGCCGACGAGCCTTTCTCCGAGGACATGATGGCCACGGCGGTCAAACTCGCTTCGAAGCGCCGCCGCGGCATCCACATCGTGGCCCTGCTCACCGTGCCCAAACACCTGCCGCTCCAGGGGGCGATGCGTGAGGAGGAGAAGCTTGCCCAGACCAAGATCGAGCGCGCCAAGCTCGTTGCCGGCACCCGGGTGAGCGGCAAGGTCGAGCGCGTGCGCCCTGGCCAGGAGGGCTATTCGCTGGCCCGGCAGGCCAAGGCGATCAAAGCCGCGGCACTGGTCATCGGGCTCCATTTCCGGCGTGGCGCACCGCTCTACGGCAAGACGCTGGAGACGGTTCTGCGCGAGCGTCCCTGCCGGGTGATCGTCGTGTCCGACGGCCCCGACGTGACCGAGGTCCCGATCCTTTGAAGTCCGAGACGGCCTACAACTTCATCGTCAAGACCATGTCGCTCGTCTTCGTGGTGATCGGCGTCGTGATCCTCGCGCTGACCCTGTCCCGCGGCGGCGGGCCGTTTTCGACCGGCGTGATCCTCGGGGTCATATTCATCGGGATAGGCGTGCTGCGGTACCGGTTCCAGGACAGCTTCGGGAGCAAGTCGTGAAGCACAGGAGCCGTGGGTCCGCCGCTGTCTGGCTCGTCGCGATCACCTACGCGTCGGTCGGCTTCTCGATCTACTTCGCGCTCGGCGTCGTCGCCAAACGTGGCCTGGGGCTGACCCCGGTCATCTTCCTGATCGCCGGCCTGCTCTTCGTGCTGACCATGCTGACCTACGTCGAAGGCGGAGCGATGCTGCGCGAGCGCGGCGGCTCCTCGGCGCTGGCCCGCTACGCCTTCAATGAGCTGGTCGCCTTCGTCGCCGCCTGGGTGATCCTGCTCGACTACCTGATCGTGATCGCGCTGGCAGTGCTCACGGTGCCGCATTACCTCGAGCCGATCACCGGCCCTCTGAATACGTTCTGGACGACCGCCATCACCGCCGGCATCGTGCTTTACATCACCGCCCTGAATGTGCTCGACATCCCGGCCCGGCGCCGGCCCAGGGCTCTCATCGGGCTGGCGCTGGCCGACCTGCTGCTTCAGCTCCTGGTGATCGTCGTTGGCCTGATCGTGGTCCTCCATCCGGACCGCCTGACCGACCAGATCCACCTTTTCACCACACCGAGCTTCACCGACGCGGTTTACGCGACGGTCCTGGCGATGCTGGCCTACGCCGGGATCGAGGCCGTTTCCAACCTTGCGCCCGACCTGAATCTGAACCCGAAGGACTTCGGCCGGGTCGTGGTGCGGTCCGCCTGGCTGGTGCCGGTTCTCTACGCCGGCATGGCCGTGGTCGCGCTGATGGCGGTCCCGGTGGTCTCCGGGCCGGTCGAGCCCGGTACGGCTTTGGGCGGCAAGTTCATCGAGGCGCCGGTCCTGGGGGTGGTCTCTGCCTACGAGCCGCACTGGGTGGCCACCTGGATGCGCTGGTTGGTCGCGCTGATCGCGGCGCCGCTGCTGGTCTTCGCGGCCAACACGGCCATGCTTGGAGTCTCGCGGCACACCTACACGCTGGCAGTGAATCGCCAGATCCCCAGCTGGCTCGGCCAGCTCGGCCGCCGGTACGAGGTCCCGTACAAAGCGATCCTGATCTGTGCCGCAGCCGTGTTCGCACTCGCGTTGCTCGGCAACGTCGAGCTGCTGGCCGGGATCTATGCCTTCGGTGCCACCCTCGCGATCACCATCGCCCACGTATCGGTGATCAAGCTGAGGCGGGACGAGCCCGACCGCGTGCGGCCATACCGCATTCCCGGCAGCGTGAACTTTCGCGGCACCTCGGTCCCGTTGCCGGCCGTTGCCGGTGC
Source organism: Thermoleophilia bacterium (assembly GCA_016650125.1). GTDB lineage: Bacteria > Actinomycetota > Thermoleophilia > Solirubrobacterales > 70-9 > 67-14. The sequence continues at coordinate 29,998 of JAENWT010000015.1, read as the reverse complement.
GCTGCTCAGCGGTCTGGCGCTGATCTCGGTGGTGTTGCTCCACGATGCCGCGCGCTGGGTCGGCCTGAGCTGGCTGCTGTTCGGCCTGGTCGGATACGTGATCTACCGCAAGGGGATCGAGCAGGTCAGCCTGACCAAACAGGTCACGGTCGACGCGCACGCGCTTACCCGCCCGAAGATCTCGGTCAGCCTCCACAACATCATCGTGCCGATCTTCGGCACGAAACTGGACGATGACATCGTCAGTACGGCCGGCCGCCTGGCGGCGGACGAAGACGCCGGCGCGGTGGAGGGGGGCGCTCGGCTCACCGTCCTATACCTGATCGAGGTGCCGATGTCACTCGAGTTGGAAGGGCTGATCGACGAGAAGCTGGAGGCTGAGGCGATCCGGGCGTCGGAGCGGGCGCGTGAGGTCGCGGAGGAATACGCCGACGTCGAAGTCGGGGTCGAGATCGTGCGGACCAGAAAGATCGGCAGTGGGATCATCGACGCCGCCCGGCGCCGGGAGGCCGACGCGATCGTGCTCGGGTCCGAGCCGCCCAGCCCGATCAAGGGCGGCTGGATGCTCGGCGGCACCGGGGATTCCCGGCCTGAGGAAATCGGACCGGTCACTGCTTACGTGCTCAAACGCGCCCCCTGCCGGGTCCTGCTCACGGCGCCACCCACCTGACGCAGAGCTGGATAGGATAATCCGATGTTCGTTTTGATCGTTGGTTGCGGCAGGGTCGGTTCGTCGCTGGCCCGTGCGATGCTTGAGGACGGCCACACCGTGTCCGTGCTTGATCAGGATCCCGAGTCCCACGCCCGGCTCGAAGTCGGCCTCGAAGGTGGCTGGGAAGTGGCCGGCGGCATGTTCGCGGTCGGGACCGCGCTCGAGGTCGACGCGCTCGAAGCGGCAGGTATCAGCAAGGCGGATGCATTCGTCGCGGCCACCAACGGTGACAACACGAACATCGTGATCTCCCAGATCGCCCAGCGGCGGTATGAGGTCGAGACGGTGATCGCCCGGATCCTCGATCCGCTGCGGGCCGAGTGGTACGGCACCCAGGGACTGCGGACGGTCTGTCCGACCCGGGTCGCGGTCGACATGCTCGAAACCGAACTTCGCCAAGCCGCCGGCGGGGGTGGCTGAGCCATGTATCTGATCGTCGTGGGCGCGGGCAAGGTCGGAGTCAACCTCACCCGGGAGCTCCTGGGGCAGGGACACGAGGTGACGATGATCGAGAATTCCCGTCGTCGCTACCTGCTGGTCGAGCAGGAGCTCGAGCACAACATCCAGTACGGCGATGCGTCCGAACTCTGGGTCCTCGAACGTGCCGGCATCAGCCGCGCCGAGATGGTGATCGCGGTCACCGGCGACGACGAAGACAACATCCTGATCTGCCAGGTGGCCAAGGAGAAGTACAACGTCGAGCGGATCATCGCGCGGGTAAACAACCCGCGGAACCGCGCTCACTTCGACCTGCTGGGCATCAAGCCGGTCGTCTCTGCCACCGACCTCATCCTGAAGCTCCTCGAGCACGAGGTTCCGCACCACAACCTCGTCAACCTGCTCGACCTCGAAGCCGAGAAGATCGAGATCATCGAGGTCCGGCTTCGCGAGAACTCACCGATCGCCGGCAAGAAGGTGGGGGAGATCGAAACTCCGGATCGCACCTTGCTGATCTCGATCCTGCGCGAAGGCACCGGATTCGTACCGACGGCGGAATCAGAGCTCAAAGTAGGCGACGACATTCTCGCCGTCCTCGATCCCGTACAGGAAGAAGATCTCAAGCGTGTACTTGGGGCCGGTAGCTAGGAAAACAGGCTGCGGGACAGGGATTCGAACCCCGATTTCACGGACCAGAACCGCACGAATTACCATTATTCTATCCCGCAGCGGTGGTGGCCAAGAATACCGTCGCGTCCCGTTTCGTGCAGCTTCCGTGGGCGCCGAATTGCCAGGGCCGACCGCCTCTTCTGTTACCTTGAAGCGGTGTTCAATCTCAAGAAACTAGCCGCTTTGCTCATGCTTTCCGCCGCCGTTTCAATCGCCGCCGCCGGCTGCGGCGGCGACAGCGAAGATGCCCCGGCCCCGGCGCCGGTGGAGACAACCACCACGGATACCGCAACCAGCGACATCACCCAGGACGAGCTGATTCAGCAGGGCGATGACATCTGCGCGGAAGTCAACGCCGCGGTCGGCGCGATCAACTCTTCGACCACGGCCGATCCTTCGGTCCAGGAGACCCAGGTCACCGACATCTACTCGGGCATGGCCCAGCGGCTCGAGGAGCTCGGCACCCCGACCGACGGCGACGCCCCGACCGATGTGATCGATGCGGCCCAGGCTTTGGCTGATTCGGGTGAATCCGACGGCGCCACGGCGCTGTCCGACTTCCAGTCCGCGGCCACTGAGTACGGCTTCACGGAATGCGGCGATGCCCCTTCCGCGCCCGTGCCCTCGAGCGGCTCGCCGAGCACCGATCCTTCCGCCGCACCGGACCCCGGTTACGTCCCGCCGACGGCGCCCGCACCGACGACACCAGCCCCGACCACGGCTCCGCCGACGACCGGCGGCGGCGTCGCCCCGGCAGCGCCCCCGAGCAGCGGCGGATCGTCGGGCGGAAGCTCAAGCGGCGGCATCAGCCCCGGCTGATCAGGCGGCGCCTGATCAATTAGTCCAGGCGTTGTAGAGCTTTTCGTAGTACCCGTCAGCGGAGATCAGCTCGATGTGGCTGCCGGTCTCGACGATCTCGCCGTGGTCGAGCACGACGATGCGGTCGGCCCGGCGGATGGTCGAGAGCCGGTGGGCGATCACGATCGCGGTGCGGCCGGCCAGCAGGCGGTCCATCGCGACCTCGATCGTCCGTTCGGTCTGCGTATCAACCGATGAGGTGGCTTCGTCGAGGATCAGTATCCGCGGCGCGGTGAGGATGATGCGCGCAAAGGCGACCAGCTGCCGCTGCCCAGACGAAAGCTGGACGCCGCGCTCGCCGACCTGGGTCTCGAGCCCTTCCGGCAGCCTTTCGATGAAGCCGGAGGCACCGACCGCATCAGCCGCAGCCGCGATCTCGTCGATCATCGCGTCGGGCCGCCCGAAACTGATGTTCTCGGCAATCGTGCCCGAAAAGAGAAAGCCTTCCTGGGGGACGATGCCCATCTGGCGCCGCAGCGGCCGCTGCCTGTAATGGGGGAGCGGCTCGCCGTCGATCAGGATCGCTCCGCGCTGGGGATCGTAGAAACGGGTAACCAGCTTGGCCATTGTCGACTTGCCGGCACCGGTGCTGCCGACCAGCGCGACCGTCTCGCCGGCCGGGATGTCGAGGTCGATGTCCTTGACCGCCCAGCGGACCGACTGGTCGGCACTGCCCATCCGTTCGGCTTCGGTGGCATAGCTGAAGGAGACGCCGTTGAACGACAGCGCACCTTCGATGTGGCCGGGGTCGACCGCATCCGGGGCATCGACGATCTCGACGTCGGTGTCGAGCAGGCCGAAGATCTTGTCGAGCGCCGCCATGCCCTGCTGATAGGTCGCGTAGAGCTGGGCCAGCTGCTGGATCGGGTCGAAGAAGAGCTGCAGGTAGCCGATGAAGGAGATGATGACGCCGACCTGGATGTTGCCATAGACCACCTGGTATCCGCCGTAGAGGAGGATCACGCCGGTGCCGATCGCTGTCATCAGCTCGGTCGCCGGGAAGTAGGTCGCGTTCAGGTAGACCGTTTTCATGTTGGCCTGGCGGTTCAGGATGTTGAGCTCGGTCATCCGGTTGATGTGACGGTCCTCCTGGCCGAAGCTGCGGACAACCCGCACGCCGCTCAGGGTCTCCTGCAGATGCGAAGTGATCGCGGAGATCCGCTCCCGGGTCTCCTTGAATGCCCCGGCCGAATAGCGCCGGAAGACGAGGCTGGTCAGCAGCAGCAGCGGCAGGACGCAGAAGGTGATCAGGGCCAGGTGCCAATCGAGCAGCAGCAGGATCACGACAACCCCGAAGAGGGTCAGGATGCTCGAGAAAAGGGTCACGATGCCGTCGCTGATCAGCTGGTTGAGGGCTTCGATGTCGTTGGTCATCCTCGAGATCAGTGCCCCGGGCCGGTTGCGAGTGAAAAACCCGATCGACATCTTCTGGATGTGCTTGAAGACCTCTTCGCGAAGGTCCTGCAGCACCCGTACGCCGATCCAGCCGACCAGGTAGGTCTGGAGGTAGCTGGTTGCGGCATACGCGGCCGTCAGGATCACGAAGGCGATCACGATCAGGGTCAGGGTCCGTTCGTCACCGGTCAGGATGCCCGAGTCGATCGCCCGGCCGGCCAGGTACGGCGGGGCCAGGGAAGTGGCGCTGGCCGCCACCACCGCAAAGAGCATCACGACAATCCGCTTGCGGTAGGGCCGCAGCAGGCCGAGGACCCAGCGCACCTTGCGCAGCCGGTCCTCGCCGCGGTACGGCTTCGGGTTCTTCGAGTTCAACTTCATCGCACGACCTCGATTTCTTCGTCGATGAAGACCGGCTCGACCTCGCGGTCGTCGGTGATCAGCGAGCCGTAAAGCGCAGAGCGGGCGAGCAGCTCGCTGTGGGTGCCGCGATCGGCGATCCGGCCCGCATCCATGAGGATGATCTCGTCGGCCAGGGAGATGGTCGAGAGGCGGTGGCCGATCACGAAAGTGGTCCGGTCCTTCATCACTTCGGCGAGTCCGGCCCGGATCGCCTGCTCCGTGGTCGCGTCGAGCGAAGACGTGGCGTCGTCGAGGATCAGGATGCGCGGATCGGCGAGCAATGCCCGCGCGATCGCCACCCGCTGGCGCTGGCCACCGGACAGGGTCAGGCCGCGCTCGCCGACCACGGTGTCGTAGCCGTCGGGAAGCTCTTCGATGAATTCATCCGCCTGGGCCAGCCGGGCTGCCCGCTCGACCTCCTCGAGATCCGCTTCAGCCCGGGCGTAGGCGATGTTGCTGGCGATCGTGTCGCCGAAGAGGAAGCTGTCCTCCGAGACGTAGGCGGTGTGCCGCCGTAGCGAGGTCACGTCGATCGAGCGCAGGTCGGCACCGTCGATCGAGACCGAGCCGGAGGTCGGGTCGTAGAGGCGGGCAATCAGCGCGACCAGGCTGGTCTTGCCGGATCCGGAGGGTCCGACGATGCCGAGACGCGTGCCCGGGGCCACTTCGAGGTCGATGTCGCTCAGCGCCTCGGGTGTGCCGGCCGAGTAACGCAGGCTGACCGACTTCATGCTGACGCCGCCACCGCCGGAAGGCAGTGGAGGGGCGTTCTCGGGTGAGACGATTTCGGGGTCGCGGTCGAGGATCTCGAAGTACCGGTTGCCGGCGGCCACCGCCCGCTGGGCCATGCCGAGCGCCATGCCGACCATCCTGAGTGGCGATGCCAGCAGGATCATGTAGGTGTAGAACGCGGTGAATTCGCCGATGTTCATCGTTCCGTTCAGAACGGCGTGTCCGCCGATCAGCAGGACGAGCGCGGTGCCGATCTGCGGCAGAGCGCCGATCAGCGGGGAAAAGAAGGCCTGGATCCGGGTCGACTTGATGCTCTGGTCGAACAACCGGGAAACCGCTCCCTGGAAACGCAGCAGCTGGTAGTCCTCCTGGCCGAAGGCCTTGACCACCCGGATGCCGGTCACGTTCTCTTCCGCCTCGGCCGTGAGTTCGGCAATCCTCTGTTGGACCTCCTGCATCGCGGGGCGTGACTGCCGCGAGTAGCGGACCGCGGTGAGTACGACCAGGGGAGCGGGAAGGAGGGCGATCAGGGCGAGCCAGGGGTTGATGAAGAACATCACCGTGCCGGCCAGGAGCACCGTCAGGAGACTCTGTGAGAAGAAGATCAGCCCGTATCCCAGGAAGAAGCGGATTGCCCCGAGGTCGACCGTGGCCCGCGACATCAGCTGACCGGTCTGCTGGGTGTCGAAGAAGCCGAGCTCAAGCCGCATCAGGTGGCCGTAGATCTGCTGGCGCAGGTCGAACTCGACCGCGAGCGAAACTTTGCCGGCGACCACGCGCCGGACCATCGTCAGGCCCAGCCGGAGGACTGCGGCCCCGAGGATGAAGCCGACGAGCGGCAGGATGTCCGGCTTGTTGCCGTCCTGGATTGCGTTGACCGTCTCACCGATCAACCAGGGGATCAACACGGTCATGCCCATCGCTGCCCACGCGAAGATCAGCGACCCCCAGAGTTCGCGCCGGTGAGGGCGCAGAAATCCGAGCAGTCTGCGGAAGGTGGGCATCAGACTAACTATACAAAGTGAAGTATTGGCACCTCTTTCAGGCAGGCGTGAGGGTCAGCGGCGAATCGGGAGCGGACTTGAGGATCAGTAGTTCGGTTCCGGAGTGGTCCAGCATCCAGGCGATGTCTTCGGAACCGAAGCCGCCGCCCGTCTTGCTCTCGGCGGCGATCACTACCCGGTCGAGGTGCTCCCGGCTGAACGCCTGCTTGAGGGCATGCCGGTAGCTGCGGCCCGGTTCAATCCTCGCATCGACCGGTACACCGATCGCCGCGGCCCTGACTTCGATCGCGTCGAGCAGTGGCAGAGCCTTGTGGCTCACGTTCAATCTCCTTTCAGTTTGGTCCGGTCCGAGACGACCCGGATGTCGACTCCGGGGATGGCCTCGAGCAGGCGGTCGTCCAGGGACGGGCTCAAGCGCCTCAACCCGGTCCTCGGGGTCGGCGGCCCGATCAGGATGTAGGTGGCTCCCCGCTCATGGGCGACACGTTTCGTGGTCATCACGAATCAGGCCCTGCAGGTTCCTTGGTTTTGACTGGTTCATTGCGTTCATCCCTTGCGCACGACTTACCATCATGCCGACTCGCACCCCGGGCATCTACTGTCCGGGTATGGACGAAGCCGCCGTGAAGATCCTGATCTGCCCGCACTGTGGTGGTGAATTGCGGGAAAACGGAGCGTCCCTGATCTGCAGCAAGGGCCATACCGCCAATGTTGCCCGCCAGGGCTACGTCAGCCTGCTCGGCAGTCACTCCGGCACCCACACCGCCGATTCGGCCGAAATGCTCGACGCCCGGGACCGTGTGCTGACCGCGGGCCTGTTCCAGCCGGTGTTGGACGCGGTCATCGAGGAGATCGGCAAGGCCGGGCTGGAAGACGTCGAAGGCGCAGTCGTCGACCTCGGTACCGGCACCGGCTGGTATCTGGCCGAAGTCCTCGAAGCGCTTCCGGACCGGATCGGTCTGGGTGTCGACAACTCGAAGTTTGCCGCGAGGCGGGCGGCCAGGGTTCATCCGCGCGCGAGCGCGGTCGTCGCCGACATCTGGGACGAGATCCCGGTCAAATCCGGCGCCGCCGCACTGATTCTCAACGTCTTCTCGCCGCGGAACGGCGAAGAGATCGAGCGAATCCGCGCCGACGGCGGACGTCTGATCGTGGTCACCCCGACCGCAGACCACCTGAAGGAGCTGATCGAGCCTTTCGAGATGATTTCGGTCGATCCCGACAAGGAGGAACGGCTCGAAAAGACCCTCGGCGACGCGGAGGACTCAACCGAGGCCCGGATCGTCGAATGGAAGATGGAACTTGCCCCGGGGCAGGTGCGTGACCTGATCAACATGGGCCCGAGCGGCGGACGGATAGACCCGGAGAGACTCGAAACCCTGGTCGGCGCCCTGCCCGAGAGCTCGGAAGTGTCCGGTTCGGTTCAGGTCTGGACTAGATGAAGAGGATCAGACAGGTCCAGACGACCAGGGAGATCAGCGAGACGATGATGATGCGGTCGGCGAAGAGGTTGTGTTCGCTCCGCAGGTAGATGCCGAAGAGCAGGCCGATGATCGGCACGGCTACGGCCAGAACAAGGCCGACGTACTGGTTCGTGTCAATCGTCGATCCGTCGCGGTTCTTTTTGAGTTTGTCGTCGGCCATTTCGCAACCCTAGCCGGGTGGGAAGTTTCCGGTCTGGAACGCCCGCGGGCGTTATTGTGCGGACGGCAATAGAACCGCGGCGATCTGGCCGTGAGTCGAGGACCAAGGAGAGCCATGGACGATCCGAGAAAAGACGCGACGGCAATCACCAGGGACACCAACGCCGCGGTGATCGACCGGCTGCCGTTCGAGGACAAACGGGACTTCGAGGAAGCCACCCGCGGCTTCATCGCACCCCTGGCCGACGGCCCTGTGCTCAAGGAGGACGGCGACTGGGTATTCGACCCGCACCGCCTGAACTTCATCGAAGAAGACTCAGTTGCTCCCGATACGGTCAATCCCAGCCTCTGGCGCCAGGGCTCGCTCGTCGCGAAGGGCGGCCTCTTCAAGGTCGTCGACCGGCTCTACCAGGTGCGAAACCTCGACGTCTCCAATCTGACCATCATCGAAGGTGACACCGGGATCATCGTGGTCGACCCGCTGATCTCGTCCGAAACCGCTTCGGCGGCGATGGACCTCTACTTCGAGCACCGGCCGAAGAAGCCCGTGGTCGCGGTCATCCACTCGCACAGCCACGTCGACCACTACGGCGGCGTGCGCGGGGTGGTCGATGAAGCTGACGTCATCGCGGGCCGCACGAAGATCATCGCGCCGGAAGGCTTCCTCGAGGCGGCCGTCTCCGAGAACGTGATGGCCGGCAACGTGATGACCCGCCGGGCGATGTTCCAGTTTGGCGGCCTGCTCGCCGCGGATCCGAAGGGGACGGTGGGGGTCGGGCTCGGCACTGGCGTCTCCCTCGGCACGGTGACCCTGATCGCACCGACCCACCACATCACCGAGGCCGGCCAGCGCATGGTCATCGACGGGCTCACCTTCGAATTCATGCCGACTCCGGACACCGAGGCCCCGGCCGAGATGCACTGGTACATCGAGGAGCTGAAAGCGGTCACCGCGGCCGAGAACTGCACCCACACCCTGCACAACACCTACGCCATTCGCGGCGCCCAGATCCGCGACCCTCAGGCCTGGTCGCATTACCTGAACGAGACGATCGATCGCTGGTCGGCTGATTCCGAGGTCATGTACGGCATGCATCACTGGCCGGTCTGGGGCCGGGAACGCATCGTCGAGATGCTGAGCAAGGGCCGTGACGCCTACCGCTACATCAACGACGAGACCCTTCGCCTGGCCAACCACGGCCATGTGCCGGAGGAGATCGGCGAGATGGTCGCGCTCCCCGAATCACTGGCCACCCACTGGGCGCTGCGCGAGTACTACGGGACGATCAACCACAACGTCAAGGCCACCTACGCCAAATACCTCGGCGCCTACGATGGCAATCCGGCCCACCTCCACGGACTGCCGCCGGTCGAAGCCGGCGGGAAATACGTCGAATTCATGGGCGGCCCAGAGGAGGTCATCCGAAAGGCCCGGGAGTCGTTCGAGGCCGGTGAGTACCGCTGGGTGTCCGAAGTCATGAACCACGTGGTCTTCGACGACCCCGAAAACCAGGAGGCCAGGAACCTCGCCGCCGACGCCCTTGAACAGATGGGCTACCAGACCGAATCCTCGACCTGGCGGAATGCCTTCCTCAACGGGGCCCAGGAACTGCGCTTCGGAACCTTCAGCCTGCCCTTCGAGGTCGGCACCGGCAGCCCGGACACGATCCGGGCGCTCACCCTGCCGATGATCATCAACTACCTGGGGATCCGGCTGAACGGCCCCGATGCGGCGGGGAGGACAATCACCCTCAACCTGACGCTGGGCGACACCCGCGAGGAAGCGGTGCTGCGCCTGGCCAACGGCACGCTCAGCCATTCGCACCAACGCCGCTCCGCCGAGGCCGATGGTGAAGTGACCACGACCAGGGAGACCCTGAACCGGATCGTCGCCAACGAGCTGACGATCGATGAGGCGATTGAAAAGGGTGAGGTCAAGGTGGAACCGGATCCGGCGCCGCTGATCGAGATCTTCTCGCTGCTCGACGACTTCAGCTTATGGTTCCCAGTAGTCGAACCCTGAAACCAGGAATGAGGTCCCGCCATGGCTGAATGCAACCACCTCGACCAGGTCAAGATCACCGAGCTGCCCGAATCAGTCGAAGGCTGCGAAGACTGCCTGAAGGAAGGCACCGACTGGTTCCACCTGCGGATCTGCCTCGAGTGCGGTTACGTCGGCTGCTGCGATAACTCACCCGAGATGCACGCGACCCGGCACAACGCCGCGTCCGGCCACGCGATCATCCGGTCGATCCAGCCCGGCGAGGAATGGTCCTGGTGCTTCATCGACGAGATCGCGATGCTGATCCCGGAGGTCACGGGGGAGACGCGAATCCCGCCTTCCCCGCTCGGCTGACGTCCGTCCCGCGCGGGGGTTTCGTTTGTTGAAGCCGAGGGCGGTTTCCATCCGGGCGGGTCCGGGTATTAAGCGGATATGTCAGACGAAACGACTTCCACCGCCGGAAGTGAATCCCGGTCAACGGATTCGCTCAGGGTTCTGCTCGTGGCCGACGAAGCGTTCCGGGGCTCCGAGTTCATGCACGAGCTGCGCCAGCACATCGAGGGCCGCTCGGCCGAGGTCGAAGTCTTCGTGATCGCACCCGCCCTCGCCAGTTCGGGGCTGGAGCACGAACTCGCTGCGTTCGACGAGCCGATCAAGGTCGCCAACGAGCGGCTGGAGACGGTGCTGGCCGAACTGAAGGGAGTCGGCATCGAAGCTGTCGGCGAAGTCGGCGATGGTGACCCGGTGGTCGCGATCGGTGACGGCCTGCGTGAATTCGAGGCCGACGAGATCATCGTCGTCGCCCACGGTGACAAGGGCAGGGCTTACGCCGAGAAAGATCTATGGAAGCGGATCGAGCACGAGTTCCACCAGCCGCTGGTGGAACTGGTGGTCGGTATCCCGGACAGTGGTGGCACCGCCCCGGCCGTGGTCGACGTTCAGCGTGACGGTGGCCGCGCGGTCACCGAAGAAGAGGAGATCGAGCGCACCAGGAACGTGCCGCCGCTGACCCGCCGCGACGTCGTCGGCATGCTGGTCGGATTCCTCGGAACGATCGCCCTCGGATTGATTTCCGTGGCCTCCGGACTCAATGACGGGGGCAACATTGACGGTGCCGCTGCGGCGATCCTGCTGCTCGCGATCGGTGCCTTCCTGCTGAATGCCGCCCACATCGTCGGACTGTTGTTTTTCCAGAGCGTTCGGTATACGGGAATCTGGGAAAAGTTCATGGCCCGGCAGGCGATGGGGTACACGATCGGCGCCCTGATCCTCGCGCTGATCCTCTGGCTGGTCTGATCAGGCTTCGTCTTCGGCTTTCCGGCGGCCGTGGAGCGGCAGGAGGATCCAGAATGAGACGAACATCAGGAGGATCAGCCCGGTGGCGATCACGGTCGCGGTCGTGTCGTAGAGCACGTCGGTGATCAGCATGACCGCGCCGGTCATCGCCAGCCCCAGGCAGCCGATGCCCGAGATCGCCAGGTGGTTGCCGAGCTGAACCAGCCGCTCCTTTTGCTGGAGCCGGAAGGTCATTCGGTGAAACGCGGTCGGGGCGATGAACATGGCGGTCGAGAGTGCCGTCAGCAGCAGGGTCGCGAAATAGACCGATTTCTGGAATTCGGTCACCTGGGTGAAGTTCTGCTGGAACGGCACGGCGAGCAGGAAGGCGAAGAGCACCTGCACGCCAGGCAGGGCGATCCGCAGTTCCTGGAGCAGCTCACTGAGGTTGCGGTCCAGCCGCTCGCCTTCACTCTCATGTCGCGGCGAGTCCGGCGGCTTTTCGGTGTCCTTCTGATTGCTCATCGATTCTCAATCAAATCACGGACGCGTTTTTCGATCTTGCTGCGGGTGCTCAGGCGCCGCATCAGCTCCGGTCGAGCGCCTTGATCAGGTCCTTTCTTGCTCATGCCGGAGCGGCCCGGGAGCTTGCGCTCCTGGGCCCTCGCATAGAGCTCGTCCCTTGACTGGTGAAAGGAATCTGTCACATTCGGAGTAATTCGCCGTTCATGGGGTACAGCGCATTTAGATACCCCATGTTCATGCCGGAAGGCCGGGACATGCCAGTGACCCGGCGAGCGAGAGGATCCACCTGAATATGCCCGACGTGATCGAGCCCATGAAGGCAAAACTCGCTGAGGCTCCTTCGACGTCAGAGAACTGGGCGACCGAGATCAAGTGGGACGGGGTCCGCGCGATCGCCTTCTGTGAGAACGGCGTGATGCGCCTGCAGGGTCGCAACCTGAACGACATCACCGATCTCTTCCCGGAGATCGCTCCGCTTGCTGACGTGCCCGGTGTAGAAGGCACGATCCTCGATGGCGAGCTGGTCGCCTTCGACGAGCACGGGATCCCGGATTTCCAGCGCATCCAGAAGATGCTGCGACGTAACGGCGGGCGGGGCCGGGAAAGCTCGGCCAGGAGCTACGCCGCCACCTTCGTGATCTTCGACTTGCTCCAGGCCGACGGCGAGGACCTGAGGCCCTTGCCGTACAAGGAGCGCCGGGACCGGCTCGAGGCCCTGAAGCTGAAAGGACGCAGCTGGCAGACCCCCGACTATCTGCTCGTCGACATCGAGTCGACTCTCGAGGCCACAGCCGAACAGGGTCTCGAAGGGCTGGTCGTCAAGCGGCTCGACAGTCCGTACCGCGGGGGACGGGCAAACCACGACTGGCTCAAGCTGAAGAACCGCCTCCGCCAGGAATTCGTAGTCGGCGGGTGGCTGCCGGGCAAAGGCTCTCGCGAGGACTCGATCGGCTCCCTTTTGCTCGGCTACTGGAGTCACCGAAAGGACCGCGGCGAGCACCTCAGGTACGCGGGCCGGGTCGGTTCCGGTTTCAGCTTCGGTGATCTCGAGACGATCGAGGACGACCTCTCCGGATTCAGCCGTGACACTTCACCCTTCGACGACATGCCGAGTACGCCCGGCGCGCGCTTCGTCAACCCGTTGCGGGTGGTCGAGGTCGAATTCTCCGAATGGACGAACGATTCCCGACTCCGGCACCCCGTCTTCATCGGAATGCGGCGAGACAAGTCGCCCGGCGAGGTACGGCGGGAAATGCCGGTCGACCCGGGCTGACCGTGGGCATCACCGCCGGCACCGAGCCCGTTGCCAGAGGCAAGGAATTGCCCGAGATCTAGCCCTCAGTGGGCGGTCTTGGCTTCGAGCTGTTCGAGGCTGCGCCGCAGGAGCCGGGAGACGTGCATCTGCGAGTAGCCGATGCGGTCGGCGATCTCGGACTGAGTCATGTCTTCGATGAAGCGCAGGCGCAGCACGCGCCGCTCGACCGAGGAAAGGTCTGCCATCGCTTCGCGGATCTCGTCCTTGTCCTCGACCAGGTCGAAGTTCGGATCCTTGACTCCCACCCGTTCTTCGGTGGTGTGTCCCTCGTCGTCGTCGGGCTGGTCGAGGGAGATGGGCGTCCGTTCCTGCTTCGCGACCAGCACCTCGTCGACCTCGGCCCGGTCCATACCGGTGTGGTCGGCGATTTCGTCGATCGTCGGGGTGCGATGAAGTTCAGTTCCGAGGTCGTTTGAGCTGGATTCCACGGTGCGAATGTTCTCCTGAAGCCCGCGGGGCACCCTGATCATCCAGACGCGGTCACGGAAATAGCGTTTCAGCTCTCCGAGGATGGTGGGAGAGGCGAAGGCGGCGAAAGGGGTGCCCTTGTCCGGCTCGAACCGGTTGACGGCGTTGACCAGTCCGACCGAAGCGACCTGGACGAGGTCGTCGAAGGATTCACTTGCCCCGCGATATCGCGAAGCGAGGCTGCGGGCGAACGGCAGATACCGCTCCATGAGCTCTTCCCGGGCCTTGGGATCCGTGTCCCTTGCTCGCCAAAGCCTGGCTTCGGCGGCCAGGTGCTGGCCGACTCCACTGCGATCGCGTTGTTCCGACGAAAAACTCTTGGTCGCCATGGTGTTCAGTCTCTCCTAAGGGTTGCGCTCCGACGATTGTGCTGCCCTTGAGCCCGAATACTGTGGGCCGTCCAGTGGTGCTCGAAAGGAACGTATCAGCTAAACACGGGTGTTCGCAAGCCCGTTGGGGGTTTTCTCGTACGAACCTGTTTATCCCGCTGTATAAGCCAAGTACCAGATGTTTATTAAAATGCGGGCATGAAACCCAGCTTCAGAGGCGCCCAAAAACGTCGCTCCCGGGGCAGATCTGGTTTACCAAGAACCCGGTGTCTGTAGGTCGGATGATTTGGCCGTTTCGATCTCTTGCTGCTCGCGCACAGTGAACATCGGTGATGTCTTTCGGGAGGGGAGGGGGGGGGTTCCGCGCCGATCCTACTCCGGCCCGAAGGCCCGCTCAAGCTCAGTCGGCGTAGCGGTGGTGCAGCATCAGCCCGTTGCCGTCGGGGTCCGAGAAAAGTGCCATGTGGCAGACACCCGTGTCGAAGTTGTCACCGTGGAACTCGACGCCCTTGGCTTGAAGCTCGGCCTTGGCGGCGTCGATGTCATCGACGTGGAGGGAGAGGTGTGACATCTTCGAAGGCGAGAACTCCATCCCGGCCGAGCTCGGCTCCCAGATGCTGAAGCAGGTGTCCTCGACCCAGAATTCCAAGTTGGCCTTTTCGTCGGGTTTCAGGCCGAGGGTGTCGACGTAGAAATCCCGGCTGCGCTGGGAATCGGTTGACGGGACGGCGACGAAATCTAGTCCGGTGATCATGGTCTGATCGTAGCCCGATTCCGTCACGATGTAACACCGGACATCGGTCGAGGGCAATAGGCTGGCCGCATGGAACACGACCACGTCGAGACGGCGGAAGAAATCAAGGAAGAGATGGAAGAACTGGGGATCGATAACGAGGCCACCGGTTCGCCGGACCTCTTCATCTCCGGGCCGGCGCTGAAGGTGGGCGCCGCGATCCTCGCCGTGCTGCTCGTCGTGGGCCTGGTCACGCTCCTCTTTTAGCTTGGGGGCTTGAAGTTCGGGGTGAATCCCGGTATAGTTGCCTAAGCAACTACTTCTGACTCGATGGTTCGAGGAGGGATCGCAATGATTTCCCAGACTTCAGAACAGACCCGGCCCGCCGAACAGGCGAACTGGAAGCCGAACGAGACCGCCGCCCACGGCCCGGTCCATCTCGACGTGACCGACGGCGAGCGCTCGCTGCACTTCTGGCGTGACGTGCTCGGTCTCCAGATACTCGGTCAGACCGAAGACGAGATTTCCGTGGGGACCGGCGGCCGCGTGCTCCTGGTCCTTCACCCCGGAGCCGACAGCCCGTCGCAGCGTGGCCACGCCGGCCTCTACCACGTCGCGGTGCACGTCCCGGACGCGGCCGAGTTCGCCTACGTGCTCGCCCGCCTCCTTTCCGCGCGTTATCCGAACCGCCCGACCGAGCACGTCTTTTCGAAAGCGACTTACCTCGACGACCTCGACGGCAACGGGGTGGAGATCACCCTCGAGACCCCCGAACGGGTCAAGGACGTGGACCTGTCGGTACCCGGGCGGCCCGAACTGATCGACGCCGACGGCAACCGGCTGCCACCGGTCGGCCACCTCGACCTCGAAGAGGTGATGAGCCACCTGGAGGAGAAGGGCGACCGGCCACTCAAGCCGGGGACCTGGATCGGGCACGTCCACCTCCACATCAACGACCTGGAACAGGCGCGGCACTTCTACAGCGACCTCCTCGGTTTCCAGATAGGTCTCGACACACCGGAGATCGGCATGCTCGATGTCCATTTCGAAGGTGAGTTCAAGCACCGGATCGCCTTCAACGACTGGCAGGGTCCCGTCGCGGCCCAGCGCCCGGAAGGCATGGCCGGCCTCCGCCACGTCACGCTCGTCTTCCCGGGCGGAGACCGGCTGGCGGCGGCGGTGAAGCGCCTGAAGGACGGGGGATACCCAACC
Organism: Thermoleophilia bacterium; assembly: GCA_016650125.1. GTDB lineage: Bacteria > Actinomycetota > Thermoleophilia > Solirubrobacterales > 70-9 > 67-14. The sequence goes on along the minus strand of JAENWT010000015.1, from coordinate 14,286 downwards.
GAAGTGACGGACGAAGGACTGATGGTTCACGACCCGGCGGGCAATGTCCTGCTGCTGGTCGCCCTGTCCGGCAACTAAAGTCGGAGGCATGAGTCAAAAAGAGTGAGCATTCTGATCGTCGTCGGCACCCGTCCGGAGGCAATCAAGCTTGTGCCGATGATCCTCGCCCTGAAGACGAGCGACGTCTTTCGCCCACTGGTCGTCTCGACCGGCCAGCACCACAGGATGGTCGAAGAGGTCTTTGCCCTGGCCGGGATCAAGCCCGATTATGAACTCTGGGTCGGCGGGGCGCGGAATCAGCTCAACGACCGGGTCCGCGAGGTCATGGGCCGGCTCGACGACTTTTGCCGCGAGGAGTTCGGTGCTGACGGCGCCATCGGCCACGGGCCCGGCGTGATCGCCGGCGACTACCCGATGGCGGTCCTGGTCCACGGTGACACCAGCTCGGCCTTCGCTGCGGCCCTGGCTTCGTTCCACCTGCGCATCCCGGTGGTCCACGTCGAGGCGGGCCTTCGCACCGGCTCGACCCTGACCCCGTTCCCAGAGGAGCTGAACCGCCAGTTGATCACTTGCATCGCCAGCTTCAACCTCGCTCCGACCTGGCACAACCTCCAGAACCTCGTGCGTGAAGACGTGCCGATCGACCAGATCTTCGTCACCGGCAACACCGGCATCGACGCGCTCCAGTGGGCCGCCGGCCTCGAGGTGGAAATCAGTGACCCGGCGGTCCGCGAGATCTACCACTCCGACCGCCGCATGGTCGTGGTCACGGCTCACCGCCGCGAGAACTGGGGCCCCGGCCTCGACGGAATCGCCGAAGGAGTGAAGGCTCTGGCAGTCGAGAACCCCGAAGTTTCGTTCGTCATCCCGATGCATCCGAACCCGGACGTGCGCGCCCAGTGGGAACCGCTCGGCGACATCCCGAACGTCTGCCTGACCGAACCGGCGACCTATTCGGAGTTCGCCAAGATCCTGACCCGCTGCTACCTGGTCATCACCGACTCCGGAGGGATCCAGGAAGAGGCACCGTCGCTCGGCAAGCCCGTCCTCGTCGCCCGCGAATCGACCGAGCGGGGAGAAGGCGTCGAAGCCGGAACCCTGAAGCTGGTCGGCACCGATCCCAGGCTGATCTTCGACGAGACCACGACTCTCCTCAATGACGAGGCCGCCTACCAGGCGATGAGCAGGGCCGACAATCCCTATGGCGACGGGCGGGCGGCGGAACGAATCGTCGCGGCACTCGAGAATCTCTATCTCGGCGGACCCGCACCCGCCGGCTTCAGCTCGAGCTTCTCCCGCAGCGCCGTCATTGCCGCGGCCGGATACAAGAAGGGCGTCTTCGACCGTCCGGATCTCGACCCGCGGGCCATGCCCGAATCGGACCGGGGTGAAGGCGATCGCCACGAACACGAGGTGCTCTGGCCCGACTCGGGAACCGTCTCCGAGTCCAGGGCCTGAGAGCCCGGCAGGCCGGCTTGACCCACCTGCTTCCCATTGCCGCCGCCTGGTTTCCTTTCGATGGTCTGCCGGAGTTCTTCCAGGTGCTCTTCTCGGTCGCCTTCCTGATCATCCTGATGATGCTGGTCTGGACGACGTTCCTTTTCGTGCGTGGACTGAAGACCGACCACGCGATGACCGAGTCCGGCGGGGAGGACGAATTCGACTGGATCTTCATGGTCCCGGCTCTGAACGAAGAAGTGACGATCATCGACAGCATCGAAAGGCTCGAGCAGATCCAGCTGAAGAGCAAGCGGATCGTGATCATCAACGACGGCTCCGACGACGGCACCGCCACGATCCTCGAAGGCCTCGACGGCCCGGACCTCGCCGTGATCACCCGGACACTTCCGGAGGCCCGTCAGGGGAAGGCCGCCGCGCTGAATTACGCCTACGCGCAGATCCGGGAGGAGTTCCATCCGAGCCCGGACCGGACGATCATCTGCATCGTTGACGCCGACGGCCGCATCAGCCCCGAAAGTCCCGGCTTCGTAACGAACCACTTCAAGGATCCGCAGGTCGGCGGAGTCCAGTCCCTCGTCCGGATCTACAACCGCGGCAACGTCCTGACCTGGTTCCAGGACATCGAGTTCTCGATCTACGGCCACCTCTTCCAGGTCGGAAGAAACCACTGGGGCACGGCCGGGATGGGCGGCAACGGCCAGTACAACCGCCTCTCGGCACTGATCTCGGTCGACACCACGATCGAAGGCGACGACGACGTCACCGTGAAGAGCCTCGGCCCGTGGCGGGACCGCCTGACCGAAGACCAGGACCTGGGTCTCCGGCTGCTCGTAGCCGGCTGGCACTCGCACCAGGACAACCGGGCGCGGGTCGACCAGCAGGGACTCTCGAACCTGAACAGGCTCTTCAAGCAAAGGACGAGGTGGTCGCAAGGCAACCTCCAGGCGATGCAGCTGATCGGTCCGATCTCGAAGTCAGACATTCATTTGCCGGCCCGGATCGAACAAGTCATCTACCTGCTGATGCCGATCCTTCAGGGCGTGGTGGGCGCATCGCTCCTCGCTGCCTTCGCGCTCGCATTGACCGGCACCCAGGTGGTCAATGGAAGCTTCTGGTGGCTGCTCTTCATCTACTTCCTGGGCTTCGGGGGCACCCTCATGGGATGCGTCGCCGCCAAGATCGACGAGAAGCCGCTCGGCATCGTGAAAGGCCTCCTGACGGCCCAGGTCTACGCCTTCTACTCCTGGCTCCTCTGACCGGTCCTGATCCGTTCGACCGGCCGCCAGCTGATCGGCATGGACAGCTGGGCAAAAACCGACCGCGAAGAGATCGGGTAAATCCGCTTCGGGAACGACCTGCCGGGGTAGGCTCAGAGAGGACCTTCTTTCTGCGATCGGAGACTTGCCATCGGTTGCGGGAGATGGAACCCCAGTCAGCAACCGAGGAGGACAGTCACATGGCAGAAAGTGTCTACCGCGTCACAGAAGTAGTCGGAGTCAGTTCGGACTCATGGGAACAGGCGGCCCGCAACGCCGTCGAGACCGTGAGCAAGACCGTCCGCGACCTGCGGATAGCCGAGGTCACCCGCGAGGACGTGACCATCGTCGACGGCAAGATCGCCGAGTTCCGGGTCCGGCTCGGGGTTTCCTTCAAGTACGACAAGGAGTAGCGGAGCGGTCAGGGCGGAGGGCGCCGGCTTCGGCGCCCTCTGGCCAGGATCACCCTGTGGTCCGGCTTCGTCAGCATGGAGCCGCCTGATCATCGGTCGAGCATAAGTAACCGCACGGTAGAGTGGATTTGCAACCAGTCAAGCCCCCGGAGGCGCAGCGTGTCAGACGATTCCAGCATCCCGCTCGACGAAGTACTGGTCCTCGAAGAGGAGAGATGGGCCGAAGGTCCGCCGAACGAGTTGTTCAAACGGATGCGATCCGAGTGTCCGGTCCACTGGTCGTCCGAGGTTCCGATCTTTCCGGATGAGGACGGCTTCTGGTCGGTGACCACGGCTGACGGTGTACGTGAGGTCAGTCTCGACTGGGAGACCTACTCCTCCGAGCGCGGCGGAATCACGGCGGCTACCGATTCGGTCATACCCCTTGAACTGATCCAGTCGATGTTCATCGGGATGGACCCACCGAAGCACGACCGCATCAAGGCGCTCTTCCAGGGAGGCTTCACCCCGAAGCGGATCAATGCCCACGAGGATGAGATCAGGGAACTCGCCTGCGAAGTCCTCGACAAGATCAAAGGGCAGGAGACCTGCGACCTGGTCGACGATGTCGCGCAGCCCTTCGTGGCCCGCGTGATCGGCAGCTTCATGGGCCTGCCGCCCGGCGACGACGTCATCTGGGCCCGCCTGATGAACATGATCCTCGGTGCGAATGATCCCGACGTGAACCCGGAAGGGATCACGACGGTCATGGAGCGGGACGTGCCCGAGGTGTTCGAGCGTTGCGGGAAGCTGATCGCCGAACGCCGGGAGAATCCGACCGACGACTTGACCAGCGTGCTGGTCCACGCGGAGATCGACGGCGAGATGCTCGAGGAGCACGAGATCGTCATGGGCTTCTTCCTGTTGATGGCCGCCGGTAACGACAGCACCAAGGCGACCTACTGCAGCGCGATGCGGGCCCTGCTCGAGGACAGGGAGCAGCTCGAGATCCTGCTCGACGACCCGTCGCTGGTCTCGTCCACGGTCGAAGAGGCGCTCAGGATGTTTCCCGCCTTCGCCCATTTCCGCCGCACTGCCACGAAGGACACCGAGCTTCAGGGACAGGAGATCAAGGAGGGCGAGTCGGTAGTCATGTGGTACGTCTCGTCCAACCGTGACGAGACGCGTTACGAGAACCCTGACCACTTCGACGTCAAACGAAACCCGGAGCACCAGGCTTTCGGAGCAGGGGGCAGGCACTTCTGTCTAGGCTCGGCGCTGGCACGACTGGAGCTGAAGATTCTCCTCGAGGAGACGCTCGCCAGGTACCCGAAGATGGAGATCGACGGTGATCCGAAGTACGTGGTCTCAGGATTCGTCAACCAGCTCCGAACCCTGCCGGTGAAGCTCAACGCCTGAGGCCGCGGCAAACGTCAGTTCAGAGTGACGTAGGAGAACCAGTCGACCGGGCCCGCCATGGTGAATCTTTCCTCGTTGGCTTCTCGGAAGGCTGTGGTGGTTAGGCCGGAACGCGGGCCGAGACCAGCCAGGTCGAGGCTTCGTCCCAGATGCCGTCCTCACGCTGGTGGTCGGCAAACTCTTCGCGTATGGCTGCTTCGATCTCCGGGCGGACTTCCGCGCCGCGCTCTTCGTTGACCCGGATCAGCTCGCCCGCAGGACCGATCGAGGTGACCATGGCGACCGCCTGGTCGAGGGATTCGCCGAGCATGATCGGCTTGTCGCAGCGGGTCAGGCTGATCGCCTCGTAACCGGCGGCCTTGAGGACGCCGCTGGTCGTGTCCGCGTTGGCCATCGAGAACGGCCCCGGGCCGCAAGTCGGTTCATCGGTCTGATCCGGGTGGCTCAGCCAGCGTTCGGCGATCTGCTCGGCGCGGTAGAAGTACGGGTTTTCGTCCTTGGCCCGCCAGACCACCATGCACAGCCGGCCGCCGGGCCGGAGCGCCTGTCGCACGTTCCGCATTGCGGTGACCGGGTTGGCGAAGAACATGGTTCCCATGCGAGAGAAGGCGGCGTCAAACCCGTCTCCGGGAACCTCTGCCTCAATGTCTGTGACAGCAAAGGAGCAGTTGTCCAGGCCGGCCGCAGCAGACTCTTCTGTCGCCGTGTCGATGAACCTTGTCCCGGCATCGATGCCAAAGGCTTCGCCGCCGGGACTGACCAGCTCGGCGATCTTCTGGGTGGTGTCACCGAACCCGCAACCGAGGTCGATTACCCGTTCGCCCGGTGCGGGCGAAAGCAGCCGGAGGCCTTCGTCGCCGTGGGCCCCGAGAGCATCCACCATCACTTTGCGGAATTGGACGAAGCGATCGAACAGAACACCATCCCAAGCCTCGACCGCTTCCGTGTTCCCGCTTGTCACATCCATACTTCGATCCTAGTCGACCAGTGAGTCGAGCAACAACCGGATCAATCTCCAGAGGACTCATTTGGCCACGTTAGTATCAGCCCATGATCGGAACCGACCACCCGAACGCGACCGCCGAAGAGAACCGGAACCTCGAAGCGGTCGAGCGATGGGGCGATCTCTACAACAACGACGTCCACACGATGGTCTCCGAGTGCTATTCCCCGGACTATGTGGTGGAGATCAAGGGCATCATGAGCTACCGGGGTCTTGAGACATTCCACGTGCTCGAGAGCGCCGCCCTCGACGTCGCCCCCAACCGGCGGGCGGAGTCCGAGCGCATCATGGCCCAGGGCGACAGGGTGATCATCCAGGGATTCCTGCTCGACCCCGACGAGGGACCGGACTGGCGAACCCCGTTCTGCACGGTCCTCACCTTCGTCGATGGGCTGATCGTCCACGACGAGACCTACATTGACATCACGTCCTGGCCGGCGCCCCGGCTCACGGCCGAACAGCTCACCGAGCTTGACATCGAGCTGGCCCGGCCGGTCGCTGGTTAGCCGGCAGCCGACGGAAACGGAGTCCAGGGAGCCTGCAGGTGCTCTGAGTACGGCCAGAGCGTCTCGGACGCCCGGCCGATGACGGCGGCCATGTCTTCGAAGACGGCATCGTCCAGTCGTCCGAGCTGGTAGGGAACTTCAACTGCGGCTTCGCGCTGCGCCGGTCCCATGTCTCCGAGCACCGAGACCTGGCCTTCGCGCAGCAGGTATGACCCGGCCGGCCGCTCCCACGGGTAGCCGAGCGCCCGCTCGAAGTACGCCGACTCGTACTCCCGGTGCCCCCAGGCATCCGAAAACTCACGTGCGAAGGTGAAGAACTCATCCCGGTCCATCGCAAGACGTGCGAGCAGTTCGGGCTCGGTGATCGGCGGCCAGTCACGCATTGACCGAGTCCAGGCCGGGTTTCGCGACCGGTGCAGGGTTGGCTCACCACCGGATCGTCGATCACGATCCGGTGGCTGCCACTTCTGATTACTCGATTCGAGCCGCGTTCAGCCGGCGCACTCGTTGAGGCCGTACTCGGTTGAGAGCGTGTTCGCTTCAGCGAACGGATCGGATTGCTCGTTGACCATGGCGAGCGGATCGTCCTTGGCTGTGTCGACACCTGACTGTGCCGCATCGAGAATGGCGTTCACCTGATCGTCTTCGCCCTCCGGGATGCCCAGATCGCGAATCCCGGAAATCTGGCCCTCGATCCCGGGAATGACCGCGTCATTGATGAAGCTCTCGATCTCGGCATCGCTCGGCTGGGCGCTGCTCAACGCCTCTTCCGAAGCGGTATCGATCACCTTGTTGCTGCTCGCGCAGATCGCGTTCGCCTGGGTTATGAAGTCCGCCTTCGTGATCGTGGTCGTTGACGAATCGTCACTCGAGCTGTCGTCATCCGAGCTGCCGCAACCCGCAACCACGAACGCGCCCACGACCACCACCGAACAAGCCACTACTTTGAAACTTCTCATTGTCCTCCTACTGGTGCTTTGACTGGAAACCCGCTTCGCGGTGGCAGCCTACTCTGCGGGAATGACGACTTGCGAGCAGGGAGTTGCATCGGGATTCGCTTCGACGTCGCCGGTGTCGAGGACCGGCTGATCCTTGTCGTCGAGCAGGTCGATCTTGAGCTGTGCCCTGGTCACTTCGACCTCGGCGTAGCTGAACTGGTCGGTCGAAGCGCACTGCATGCCGACGCCGAGCGGCGGCGGTGACTTCAGGAACACGCTCTGGATCAGCGGACCGGATGACGGGTTGCCGGTCGCGCCGTTGATTTCACCGGTGTAGTTCTCCGTTGCGACCGGGCCCGTGGTCACGTCGAGGATCCCCGAGTCCTGCACGCCGTCCGGTCCGAGCGTGTTGTAACGGGCGTCGTTCACCAGGTTCGCGTGCACGTCTGTGGTCAGGAAGACCACATTCCTGACGTTGTCCTGAAGGAAGTGAAGCAGCGCCTTGCGCTCGGCTTCGTAACCCTCCCAGCGGTCATAAGGAAGGGCGTAGTACTGCTGGATCGGCACTTCGTTGAAGATCACCTTGAACGTGGCGCTCGAGTTCTTTACCGCATTCTTGAAGGTCTTCAGCTGGTTCGATCCGAGCATTGTCCGGCTGGGGTCGTTGATGGCGTCGAGACAGTCCGGCGGCACCGGGTTGGCGAGCGCCGGGATCAGCGCCGCGAAGACGTTGCGGGTGCTCTGCGGCGCAGTCGGGGCGAGGTCCGGAGTACCACTCCCGGCCGGGTTGTCGCAGGCCCCGCCGTAATCGGCACTCGACGAACGGAAGGAGCGTTCGTCGAGGAAGAAGATTTCGAGGTTCTTGCCCCACCGCTCGGAGCGGTAGATGCCAGAACTCTTCTTGTAGGTGATCGGGTTGTAGTCGGTGAAAGCCTGAACGCCCTGCTTGTAAAGCTTCTTGCCGCTGATGTCCGTGCTGCCCTGGTCCACTCCATCGTTGCTGTAGGGGAAGGTGTTCTCCGCCTGGGAGAAGTCGTTGAGGAACTCGTGGTCGTCCCAGTGTGCGTAGTAGGCAGCCGACCCGCGGGCGTTCGTCCAGGGCTTCATCCCCAGATTCGTCTTGTAAGCGGTCCGCTTCTGTTTGACCGACACGGCGACGTCCTTGAGCTTGTAACCAGGCACCTCGGTGTCGGAGTAGATCGTGTCGCCCATCAGGACGTTGAAGTCGTTGTTCTGAGCACGGATGCGATTCCAGACCTGGAACTTGTTCCAGTAGGGCTCGGTGCCGCCGGGGATCGGCCGCGCGTCCTGGTCACCCGACAGCGCGAAGCGGATTTTCTTCTGCTGACCCTGCTTCGGAGCCGTCTTGAACTTGCCGGTCTCGCTCCGGCGGCCATTCGACATGCAGAAGCGGTACTTGTAGCTGGTCCCGGGACGGAGCTTGTAGATCCGCTTCTGAACGGTCAGGTCGTTCGACTTTTTCGCCTGGACGACGAACTTGGCGGGCGCCTTCTTGAGCTTGCACTGCTTGAAGCCGCCCTTGGCGCCGGTCACCTGGATCAACGCCTTGCCCTGTTTGGCCGAGCGAGCCCAGAGAATTGCCGATTTGGCGCTGACGTCGCCGGTGGCGACGCCGAATTTGAACCCCTTCGACTTCGCCGACGCCCCTGGCGAAAACGCCAGAGCTCCGGACATGACGATCAGGACGGCGAGCGGAACGAGTCGAGCGCGGGTTGTCAGCATGTGTCCATCAAACACCCTTGAGGTGTTTGTTGCAAGCAAAACCGTAAGCAGGATTCGCCCAAGGTGGAACTCCCCCGTTTTTGATCTTCCCCCGAAGGGGTTGACACCGTGTAAACCCCTTCGGGGGAAGATCAAACTTCAGATGCTCAAGGGGGAGGGGTTTTCCGCCCACGACCTACTAGGGGTATGGAACCACTCATTCAGGACCGATACCCGGCCAGCACACCAAGAGTGGCAACGGATTCAGGTTCATGAAACCGAGGAAGCCCAAGTTGACGGGTCCACCCAGATGGGAAGGCCCCAGGTCCAGGATCGAGATCCCTGAGGGTCTGGCGGCAACCGCCTATCGACTCTCAGGCGAACTCGGTATTTCCCGAGAAGAAGCGCTCCTGGAACTGGCAAACCGCGGGGCGGCTACCTACCAGCGCGAACACTCCATGAGGCGACTGCGCGGCGGGCATACGGACTCAGATCCAAAGGTATCGGGGGAGGGACTTGAGCCATAACCTATTGCCCCTGAATGTTAGAAATGCAATAATGTGTCGCATATTGCTCCCCGCCGTCCGGTTAACGCCGCACTGGCGGGGTATTTTTTTAAGGGGTCGCAGGAGTGAACAAGCGTGACGCGGAGTCAACCTCGCCTCTTCCTTCGCAGACTGGGCACCGAAAGGGCCCTGTCTTATCTCCGTTGCCGGGCGGGTCAGCTGTACCGGCACCCATTGTCTCTTCGATCTCTTCAGCGCGGGCACGTAGAGCGGAAGGATCGTAGGTGGTTTCGCACTCGCTACAGATGAAGGGTCTGCCCAGGGTTTGGTACCTGACGGGTGTCGGCGCGGTGTGGGCACTCTGTCTCGGTTGCATTCTGCTCCCTGGGCCGCCGACGGAGCTGACCAAAGTCATGGATGATCCTTGACCGCGCATCGGTGCCGCCGCTTCGGGGTTTAGGGGTCGACGAAGAAGACTTCGGTCCTGATCCGGGCACGATCGGCACCGGCCGCTTCGGCCGCGTCGGAGCAGCCGGCGACGAACCCGGGAGCACCCGCGATGAAGACATCGTGCCCCGTGAGATCTGCACAGAGCCCAGAGAGCAGGTCCGGCACCCGTCCGCGCGGCTCCGGCCCCGGCCCGCGGGTAAGAGTTCGGATGAAGCGAAACTCAGGGTGCGCCGCGCTCAACATTGCGAAATGAGCCCGATCGAGTACATCGGCTTCGGTCCGGGCCGAAAAGATCAAGCTCGTCGGTCCGGCGATCGAGTCGGCCGACAGGCGAGCATCGAGCAGCGCCCGGATCGGAGCCAGACCGGAGCCGGCCGCGAGGTAGAGCACCGGTTCGCTCCGACCGGTGTCGGCGGTGAATGTCCCGTACGGGCCCTCGAGCGAGACGGCATCGTGAGGTTTCAGCTCGTCGTGGGCCCACGTGCTGAGCCGGCCACCTTCGACCCGGGTGATCAGGAGCGTAAGTTTCCCGTCCGGGCGCGGCGCGTTTGCGACGGAATACGATCGCGGAGTCAGGCGGTACTCGGTGTCATTCAGCAGGACGTACTGACCGGGAAGAAAGTCGAGTGGATCCGAGTCGCGCGGCGCCAGCGTGATTTCGACGATCGAGTCGGTAACCCGCTCAATCGACGTGACCTCACAGATGAATTCACTGCGGATCGAGATCGACCGGTCGGCACTATTTTCGGACATTACGCCTGTACCAGCGACGACCCAGCAGACGCTGGCCATGCCAGGCCGCGGTCGACAGTGGCCCGCGTGGGTGGAGCCAGAAGCGATCCGGAATTGTCGCGACCGCCGGGACCCGGCTGACCTCGACCTCGGCGACGACGAAGCCGGAACCTTGACCACGGCCACGGTACGCCAGGACTTCGCCGGTGGCGTCAGCCACCACTGCACCGCCCTCGAAGTGACCACGGTAGGTGAGCACCGGCAGTCCTGGCATCGGGCAGGTAGCCGCGCCACAGATCGCCCCGTGGACGACCGGTGCGCCGACGAAGCGGCCGAACGAACTTGGTGCCAAATGCGCGGTGCGGGCGTTGCTCGCTTCCATACGGTCGCTTACCGCCCTCGGCGGCCAGCCGGGGATGCTCCACCAGTTCGAGCCGCCGACCACCAGATCGACCCGACCGACCAGCCGACGAGCCGTCGCCGTTCGCATGAATTCCCAGCAGACTGACGCGCCGACCGTGAAACCGTCGGCCTCGATCACTCCGTCGTCATCGCCGCCGATGTAAAAGGCGTTCTCCCACATGGTCGGCAGGTCCTTGTCATGGCGGCCGTGGATCCGCCCATCCGGACCGGCCAACAGCCAGGCGTTCCTGCATTCACCATCGAGGTCGCTACAGAGGAAGGAGCCGCCGACCCAGATGCCCTCGTCGGCGGCGACCCGGGTTAGCATCGCGGTGGCTCGCCCATCCGGTGGCAGGGCTCCGTCGGCTATCTCCGGCAAGAACACAACTCCGGTCGTGAAGAACTCGGGCAGGGCAACCAGCTCGGCGCCACCGGCCGCGGCGGCACGGACCAATCGCTCGGATTCAGCCAGATTCTGACTGACGTCACCGAGTACAACCTCGAGCTGAACCGCCGCGACGCGCATGGGCCGACTGTATAGGTCGCCGATCAGGTGGCGGTAGGGTCAAGAGATGACCGCCTTTCTCGACCGACTCGGCCTTGAGTGCCCGGTGGTGCAGGCCGGGATGGGGGGAGGGATCTCGGCCGGCCGACTGGCCGGCGCGGTTTCGGCCGCCGGCGGGCTTGGTACGGTCGGGATCATGGCGCCGCGGCCGTTTGCGGCTGCCTTAAGCCAGGCTCAAAAGTTGGCTCCGGGCCGACCCGTCGCGGCCAATCTCCTTGCCCCGTTCATCCGGGCAGCTCATGTGCGCGCCTGCATCGGGGCGGACGTCGCAATGGTCGTGATCCATGGCGACCCCACTCCGCGCTGGACGGCTCGGTTGAAGGCCGGCGGCATCAATGTCTTTCAGACCGTCGGCACCCCGGCGGAGGCGACCCTTGCCGTGACGGGAGGTGCTGACGGCCTGGTGGTGCAGGGGATCGAGGCCGGGGGGCACCTGGTCGGCACCGTACCGATCGCCGACGCACTGTCCCGGGTGCTCGAAGTCGCCGAAGGAAAGCCGGTGCTCGCGGCTGGGGGAATCGCCGAGGTCGCCGACGTCCGCCGGGTTCTTGCGGCCGGAGCAGTCGCGGCGGTGACCGGCACCCGATTCCTGCTCACCCCCGAGTCCGGGGCCCACGAGGCTTACCGTCAGCGAGTAGTGGCCGCCGACCGGACCATCGCCACCCTGCTCTTCGGGTTCGGATGGCCGATGCGGCATCGAGTGGTCCCCAACGCGGCGACCGAGCGCTGGTGCGCCGACAATCCGCTCGGCCCTGGGTGGGTGCGGCGGGTTGGCAGGATTTCAGCCCCGCTCGGCCGCGTCCTGCCGCTCTCGATGCAGGGGAAGATGGTGGGGCTGCAGCATCCAACCCTGCCGATCTTCACACCGGCCCTGCCGCTCACCGGGATGCCAGAGAAGTCGATTGATCGCGCCGCGCTCTACGCGGGCGAGACCGCCAGCCGGATCAGTGGCATCATCCCCGCCGCCGAGGCCGTCGCCCGCCTCGCGCCCTAACGCGACGCCGCTCAGGCCGGACGCAGACGCCGATGAATTGATCGGAACATGCCGATCAGGGTTGCCAGCCAAGCCACCAGGGCAATCGCCAGGAAGACTTTCGGCACGATGTCGAGAAACCCGAGATTCATGACCTCGGCCATCTTGTAAGTGGCGGCCGAGTACATGCCGAGGGGGAATACCGCACCCCAGTAGAGCGGGTCGTACTCGAACGGCAGCCGGCGGTATCCGTAGCGCCAGACCGCGAGGATCGCGATGATCGGTATCCACCAGGACCCGGTCGCCCAGTAGAAGATCGTGAACCCCTCGAGGAACGGTCTGGCCGAATGGAGGAACGGTGCTCCGCCGTCACTGTTGGCGATCAGGAGAGATCCGGCGAGAACCGAAATCGCCATTGCTCCCATGTTGATCCAGTAGGGCGGGGCGAGATCGGCCGGATCGAAGCGAAAGAACGTGTATCGGTAAAAGATCAGCGAAATGATCCAGATGTAAAACATTCCGCCCCAAAGCCACATCGAAAGGGCGAAGTAGTTCGCGTGGAGGCGGGTCGGCTGTCCCCAGTGGGCTGCCAGAAGGGCGGTCAAGACGGCGACCGACTGGGTGGCGACGACCGCCAGGAGCCAGCCGCCGTTGATTCCCTTGGCCAGAGATGGCTTGTCCTGTTTGATCGTGAACACGGTGAAGATGGCGTAGGTGAGAACGATCCAGAAGAAGGCACCGATTCCGAGCAGAACTGTCGCCAGGCCAAACCAGTCGAACAGCAGGATCGACTGGCTGCCAAGTACGCAGGTGGCGGCGACGATCGTGAGGAAGCCGGCACCGACGCTGTGGGTGGTCAGGTCGGTCAGGACCTCCGGCCGGTAACGGGTGATCCTCAGCACTGTCAGAACCCAGAGCACCAGGTAGGCGCTCCCGTTGAAGAAGAAGAGCGGCTTGGAGATCCACACGAATCCGAGCAGATGGGCCGCGATCGAGACGATCCCCGTGGCCATGACCAGCGCGAAATTGCTAGGCGACATCTCCCTGAGACCGGCATCGAAGCGGGCTCTCAATTCAGCCACCTGTTCTCATCATGGGTGGATCCTAGTCTCGATCCCCAAGTACGGCTCGGCTGGATCGTTCACCGGGTGCGGCACGACCCCCGGCGAAGGAGGCACCCAGACTGCGGGAGGATCGCCCAACGGAACCCTTGGACAGAGAGGTGGGGGATCAAGCGGCGGGGGCGGCGGCTAGGGATCAAGCAGAACCGTTGAGCTAGAACGGCGAGACTCGATCGCACTTCTCCGGCCTGCTTTCGTTGTTGATTGACCGGTCTATGGACTCGTAGAGGCCCAGGTGTTTCCCGGCCGGCAAACCGCCACCTTCGATGCACGACCGGTACCTGGACTCGTCGTAGATGAGTAGGAGCAACACGACCAGGACCGCAGCGAGGAAGAGGCCCACAGTGACAGCCACGGCTTTCACCAGCTATCGGGGAACTCGTCGGTGATCGCGTAGTAGATCGAGAACCCGACCCAGCCCACGATCAACAGCACGCACCCGATGTCGCTCATCCAACTGGCGAATGGGTCTCGAGGATCGACAACTGTGTCTGTCAGCAGGAGGTAGCTGATTCCGCAGGCCCAGATCCCGAACCAGACGGTTACTCCCAACCAGCGAAGGATCCTCCAGACGATCGCCATGTGGATGAAGCTACCCGGTCAAGGGAGGGTGCGTTGGCAACTTCTCGCATCCCAGTACTCGACCGGGCCGGAAGACAATGATTTGGGCTGCTTGTCTTTTGCCGTCATAGCTGTCTGTGGAAAGAACCATCGCTGAGAAAGCTTGGTCCGAGAGAAGGTTCCGAAGGCGCTGAGTGTTCCCTTGCTTGACGTAGCCAGCAGTCAATGTTCCGTCCCACGATCTGATCGAGATTGCTTTGGGGTCGTGAGGGTTCTCGG
>JAENWT010000014.1 GCA_016650125.1 Thermoleophilia bacterium | reverse complement strand
CGCCCGGATGACACGCCCGATACTGCGCATATCTTCGTCATCGGACTCGGACTTGCCACCGGCAAGCCCTTCGCCCGATTCCTTGATCTGCTTGATCGGGCGTGTCCCCGGACGCCCGGGAATTAGGAATCAATCATCTAGGTGCGCTTGATGCGATCCACTGCCGCGGCCGCCGACTCGGCCAGGGCTTCGACGCCCTTCGGGAACGAGTCGTCGCTGGTGTCCTTCCCGTACTGGCCCTTCTGGAAGCGGTCCAGCACGCCTTCGAGGATGATCGCGAGCTTCCAGTAACCGAGCGCGACGAAATAGTCGAGGTTGGAGATGTCGCGGCCGGAGACCTCTTCGTAATGAGCGGTGAGTTCGTCGCGCGTGGAAAAGCCCGGTTCGGTCGTGGCCGGCCGGAAGATCGGCATCGACTCGTCGCCGGCTTCCCGCCAGTAGACCATCAGGAGCCCGAGGTCGGCCAGCGGATCGCCCAGGGTGCAGAGCTCCCAGTCAACGACTGCGGCAACTTCTCCGAGGGGGCTGTAGATCACGTTGTCGAGCCGGTAGTCGCCGTGCACGATCGTGGTCTCGGTCTGCTCGGGGATCAGTTCGAGCAGGCTCTGGTGCACCGATTCAACCACGGGCAGCTCTCGCGTCTTCGACTTCTCCCACTGCCCGGACCAGCGCTTGAGCTGGCGCTCGACGTAGCCGTCATGGCGGCCGAGGTCCCCGAGGCCGGCGGCGCCCGGATCGACCGCATGGATCGCGACCATGGTCTCGATCAGACCTTCGCCGAGGCGTTTCCTCTGGGCGGGATCCGGGAACAGCGCGGCCTGCTCCGGCGCGCGGATCACGGGGCCTTCGACGAACTCCATCACGTAGAACGGGGCACCAGTCACCGAATCGTCCTCACAGAAGCCGACGATCGGGGGGACGGGCACTGGCGTCTCGGCCAGCGCGGTCACGACCCGGACCTCGCGGCCCATGTCATGGGCCGAACCCAGGCGGGTGCCGAGCGGCGGGCGGCGGAGGACCCAGCGGGCCGTGCCCTGGTCGGTGACCAGGTAGGTCAGGTTGGAAAGTCCTCCGTGGATCTTGTCGTAGTCGAGAGGGGGCTCGAGGCCATCAACCCTCTCCCGGAACCAGTCCTCGAGGGGCCCGTGCGAGATTCCATCCGTATCGGCGCTCATTGCCGCTAGCTTATGGGCCGCGACCCAGGTAACGTCGGCACTGACGATGCTCGAGCGGGACCACTTCGAGAAGATTCTCGACCTTGTGCCCAGCGCCCTGATCTCGATCGGAGCGGACATGACCGTGCTGCATCGTAACCAGCTGGCCGCCGAGATCGCGCCGATGATCGAACCGGGCAGCGACATCTGGGAATGCCTGCGGCCGGTGATCAACGAGGAGAAGATCGACCGCATGCTGCTGCGCGGCGAGCGGGTCGTCTTTCGCACCGACCCCGGGCTGCCCCTGCTCGAATGGCTGATCAGCGACCGGCACCCCGACGACGGTTCGAGGGTGCTCGTCGCCTGGGACGCCAGCATCACCGACCGGGTGGTCCAGCGTCGCATCACCTTTGTCGTCGCGGCCTCGCACGAGCTGAGGTCGCCGCTGACCGCGCTGCTCGGCTTCGCCGAGATCCTCGAGCTCGAACGGGAAACGCTGAGCCCGTCCCAGGCCGAGGCTGCCTCAGTCATCCTGCGGAATGCCAACCACCTGTCCAGCCTGGTCGACGACATCGTCGACCTTACGAAGAACAGCTTCGGCGAGCTCCGGCTGGAGCTCGAAAAGGTCGAGGTCAGCCCGATCGTCAGAGGGGTGATCGAGACCCTGCGACCTCAGATCGAGGAAAAGGGCCAGATCCTCGACGTGCAGGTCGCCACGGACCTGCCGCCAATCGACGCCGACCCCCACCGGATCCTCCAGATCGCCTTCAACCTGATCCAGAACGCGCACGTCCATTCGCCGGCCGGCACGACGATTGAAGTCAGGACGGAGCAGGTCGAATACGGGGTCCAGCTGGTGGTGACCGATGATGGCGATGGGATGCCCTTCGCGGATCCTGAGAAAGCCTTCGTCAGCTTCGAGCGTGGCGTGGCCTCGGACAACCAGGGCAACCCCGGGTCCGGCATCGGCCTGACGATCACCCGGGGAATGGTCGAGCTTCACCGCGGCCTGATCACCGTCAAATCAGAGGCCGGAACAGGATCGTCATTCAACGTGTGGCTGCCACTGGACCGGGACGAGGCCCGGCGGGTCATCTTTTCCGGAGAGCTTTGAGCCGGGTCCTGGTCGCCGAGGACTCACCGTCGATCAGGCTACTGCTCGTGCGTCGGCTTGAAATGGCCGGCCACGACGTGATCGAGGCGAGCGACGGCCTCGAGGCCCTTGCGGCGGCCGGTGACGAGCCGGCGGACGGAGGACCGGAGGTCGTCCTGCTTGACGCGACCATGCCGAACGCCCATGGCCCCGACGTGCTGAATGGCATCAAGGAGAAACGGCCCGGCCTGCCGGTCCTTGTGGTCAGCGGCATGACCGACCTCCCGGCCTCGGAGAACTGGGCAGCGGCCGACGGAACGCTGCGCAAACCGATCGACTTCGAAGACCTGCTCAGCCGGGTCGAACGGTTTACTTCCGGGCGACCTCGACCCTGATCTCGGCACCCTTGAGCTTGGTGCCGTCGAGAAACTCGACGGTCTTCTCGGCCTTGTCAGCATCGATCTCGACGAACGAGAAGCGGTCGAGGACCCGCACGTCACTGATCGAGCCATCCTCGAGGACCGCGCCTTCCTTGAGCGCCCAGCGCAGATCCTCTTCTTCGATCCCGCTGCGCTTGCCGCGGTTGATGAACAGCTTGACCTGGCCTTCGCCGAGTTCCGGCACGCCGTTGCCGCCCGAGTCACCGTTCCCGGAGTCGTCGGCTTCATCGCCGAAGTCATCGGACTCCGGTTCGGCTGGTTCGGGTTCGGGGGAGGTCGTGTCCAGGTCCGGCTCGTCGTCCGGCAGGCCGGTGATCTCCTCCTCGGCCTCCATCGGCTCGTCAACCTCTTCGAGCTTCGCCGACTCTTCGCCGCGGCGGCGCCGGCGGCGCGGCGGTGGCGCGTGCTCGAGCCGCTGCTCGGGCGATTCCCAGGCGTCGATCGAAGTCCTGGCCACCCGCTTGATCTCCTCGAGATCCTTGCGCTGGTCGGGAGTCACGAAGGTGATCGCCCGTCCGGTCCTCCCGGCGCGGCCGGTGCGGCCGATGCGGTGGACGTAAGTCTCGGGACTGTTCGGCATGTCGTAGTTGATGATGTGCGTCACGTGGTCGATGTCGAGTCCGCGAGCGGCGATGTCGGTCGCGACCAGCAGCTTCACACGGTGGCCCTTGAAGGCGATCATCACGCCGTCGCGCGAGCCCTGGCTCATGTCGCCGTGGAGGGCCTTGACGTCCAGCCCGCGATTCCGCAGGTCTCGATCGAGCCGGGTCGCGCCGATCTTGGTGCGGCAGAAGAGGATCGCCTGCTCCGGTTCCTCGGCCTTGAGCACCTCGATCAGCTTTTCGGTCTTGTCGCGGTTCGAGACTTCGACGTAGGCCTGCGAGATCGCGTCGACCGTGAGCTCCTTCGGGGTGATGCTGATCAGGATCGGGTCGTACATGAAGGCGTCGGCGAGCTTCTGGATCGGCGGTGGCATGGTCGCCGAGAAGAGCGCTGTCTGGCGTCCGCTCGGGCACATGCGGAGGATCTTCTCGACGTCCTCGAGGAAGCCGAGGTCGAGCATCTCGTCGGCTTCGTCGAGCACGACGAAGCGCGCGGCGGTCAGGACCAGAGACCGGCGGGAGATCAGGTCCTTCATCCGGCCGACCGTGGCCACGACCACGTGGGCGCCGGACCGGAGCTGGGCCTGCTGGCTCTTGATCGGCGCGCCGCCGAAGACGGCGACGATCTCGATGTCGAGGTGCTCGGCGTAGGACCGCAGGGCCTGCGTGACCTGGATGCAGAGCTCACGGGTCGGGGTCAGGACGATCGCCTGCACCTCGTCGTTGGCCGGATCGAGGTACTGGAGCATCGGCAGGCCGAAGGCTGCAGTCTTGCCGGTACCGGTCTGCGCCTGGCCGATTACGTCATGGCCGGAGAGGAGCGCGGGGATGCCCTCCTCCTGGATCGGGGTCGGATCGGAGAAACCGAGTTCGTCGATCGCAAGCTGAATGTCTGGGGAAAGACCGAGGTCCTTGAAAGAAGTCACAAAGAGGGATCCAACAGGATTTTGCCGATGGTTCGTCGTGCGGCCAAGTCCTGGTGGACCTGTCTGGCATCGCTGAAGGCATGAGTTCCGCCCAGCACCGTCTTCAGTTCACCTCGGGCGGCGGCCCCCAGAACCCGCTCGATCGACTGCCTCGCGAGTTCCGGCTGCATCAGCAGGTGAACCATCCAGAAACCGATCACGGCCCGGCTATTCCGCATCAGATGGCCGGTTTTGACCGTGTTCTCGTCCCGTGACGCGATGCCGAAGGTGACCAGACGGCCGAAAGGAGCCAGTGACCGGAGCAGGTCTTCGAAAGCCTGGCCACCGGCCATTTCCAGCACCACGTCAACCGGTTTTCCGCCGTTTGCCTCGATCACCCCGGCTTTGAGGTCTTCGCTCCGGGAGTCGATCGCGACGTCGGCGCCGAGCTCGAGGGTCAGCTTGCGCTTCTCGTCAGTCGATGCCAGCGCGATGATGTTGCCGGCCCCCATCGAGCGGGCAACCTGGATCGCGAGGCTGCCGGTGCCGCCGGCGGCCGCGTTGATCACCACCGACTCACCCGGCTGCATGTTGGCCGAGATCCTCAGAATGCCGTCAGCGGTCAGACCCTGAAGCAACAGGCCCGCGGCCTGCTCGTCGTCGACCCCCTCCGGAATCGGGACCAGCGAAGCCGCGTCGACCGCGATCGCTTCCGCGTAGGCACCATTCGAAACCACAGCGGCGACGCGCCGGCCGTCTTCGGTCTTGCCGACAAACTCACTGCCCGGTATGAGCGGGAGCTCCTGCTTGGCCAGATACTCGTTCTGTGTGGCGTGGGTGTCCGCGTAGTTGACCCCGGTGCGCGAGATTCGCACGAGCTTCTGGCCGTCAGCGGGTTCCGGCTCGGGCAGGTCGACCAGGCTCATCTTTTCGGGACCGCCGAATTCGGTTATCTGAATCGCTTTCACAGTGCCATCTTCGCACCTCACGGGTAAATTCAGCGCCCGCGCTCTAGGATTCCCAGATCTTTGCCATGTCCTTCCCCGACTGGCCGTAAATCCCCGCTCCGATTAGAAAGGGCTCACCTTGTCGCTGACCGTTGTCGGCTCGATCGCATTCGACGCCGTTCATACGCCTTTCGGCGAACGCACGAAGATGCTCGGTGGCTCCGCCGTGCACTTTTCGCTCGCTTCCAGCTTCTTCACCGAAGTCCGCGTGGTCGGCCCGGTCGGCGACGACTTCACCCAGATCGAGCTCGACGTACTCGGGAACCGCGGTGTGATCACCGACGACATCGAGCGGGTCGCGGGTGCCCAGACCTTCTTCTGGAAGGGCCACTACGAGTTCGACCTCAACATGGCCCACACCGATGACACCCAGCTGAACGTTTTCGGCGATTTCGAGCCGAAGCTGTCCGACGCGTCGAAGTCGTCCGACATGCTCTTCCTGGCCAACATCCAGCCCGACCTCCAGCGCCAGGTCCGCGCCCAGTGCGACGGCATCGGATTCGCCGGTCTCGACACGATGAACCTCTGGATCGACATCGCCAAGGACTCGCTGCTCGCGGCGATGTCCGAGGTCGACTGTGTCCTGATCAACGACGCCGAGATCCGGCAGCTCACCGGGGAATCGAACCTGGCGCGGGCGGCCAGGGCCGTGATGGAGCTCGGCCCCTCGGCCGTGATCGCCAAGCAGGGCGAGTACGGCGCGGCTCTGTTCACGCCGGGTGGATTCTTCGCCCTGCCGGGTTTCCCCCTGGAAGACGTGCGCGACCCGACCGGCGCCGGCGACAGCTTCGCCGGCGGATTCCTCGGCTACCTCGACGGCGAATGCGAAACGATCGACGAGGGGGCGCTGCGCAAGGCCATGGGCTATGGAACCGTGCTGGCCTCGTACAACGTCGAGGAATTCGGCACCGAAC
The DNA here is from genome assembly GCA_016650125.1 of Thermoleophilia bacterium. Lineage (GTDB taxonomy): Bacteria > Actinomycetota > Thermoleophilia > Solirubrobacterales > 70-9 > 67-14. Next base: position 66,669 of record JAENWT010000014.1, on the reverse strand, counting down.
GGGTCGCCCGCCTGACCCGCGATGAAATCGATTCACGCCTCGAGGCCCTGCGTTCGATGACCGCATTTGACGTCGCCTGAAAATCCTGACGGACGCCTGCCAGATCCGGTATCCGAACGGAACAAGGGTTGTGAAGTGCGATACTGGCCGGGATAATCAATCAGGTTTTATGCGACTTCCAAGGAGCAGCGATGGGGACCGAAGAAAAGACTGAAGATCCGGCGGTGGGCGACGTAAGTGATGTAGCCGCCGACGATTCCCTGACCGTAACCGACAACCGGACCGGACGCAGCTACGAGTTGCCGATCGAAGACGACACGATCAAGGCGATGGACCTGCGCCAGATCAAGGTCCACGAAGGCGATTTCGGCATGATGGCTTTCGATCCGGCCTTCACCAACACGGCCGCCTGCCGCTCCTCGATCACCTACATCGACGGCGAAGCCGGAATACTCGAGCACCGCGGCATCCCGATCGAGCAGCTCTGCGAGAAGTCGACCTACCTCGAGGTCGCCTACCTGCTTGTCTTCGGCGAGCTGCCGACCAGGCCGCAGCTCGAAGCCTGGGTTCACGACATCACCAACCACACCTTCGTCCACGAGGACATCAAGAAGTTCCTGTCCGGCTTCCGCTACGACGCCCACCCGATGGGCATGCTGCTGGCTTCGACCGGCGCGCTCTCGACCTTCTATCCGGACGCGAACAAGCTGGACGACCCGGTCGAGCGTTACCTGGCAACGATCCGCCTGATCGCCAAAGTACCGACCCTGGCTGCGTTCTCTTACCGGCACAACATGGGACTGCCCTACTCGTACCCGGACAACGACCTCTCTTATTCCGAGAACTTCCTCTCGATGATGTTCAAGATGACCGAGACGAAGTACGACCCGGACCCACGCCTGGCCAAAGCGCTCGACGTGCTCTTCATCCTGCATGCCGACCACGAGCAGAATTGTTCGACCAGCGCCGTGCGCAGCGTCGGCTCTTCCGACGTCGACCCGTATTCCGCCGTCGCCGCCGGGATCGCCGCCCTCTATGGCCGCCTCCACGGCGGTGCCAACGAAGCAGTGCTCACGATGCTCCGCCACATCGAGAGCCCCGACAACGTCCCGGGTTTCCTCGAGAAGGTCAAGAGCCGCGATGAGAAGCTGATGGGCTTCGGCCACCGGGTGTACAAGAACTACGACCCGCGCGCCCGGATCATCAAGAGCCACGCCGACGACGTCTTCGAGGCAACCGAGTACAACCCGTTGGTGGAGATCGCGACCGAGCTCGAGAAGCGCGCGCTGGACGACGAATTCTTCACGTCACGCAAGCTCTACCCGAACGTCGACTTCTACTCCGGAATCATCTACGAAGCCCTGAAGATCCCGCCGGGAATGTTTACCGTGATCTTCGCCATCCCCAGGACCGCCGGCTGGATCGCCCAGTGGCTCGAGATGGCCGACGATCCCGACAAGAAGATCTCCCGCCCGCGCCAGATCTACACCGGTGCCCGCGAAGCCGAGTATGTCCCGCTCTCCGAGCGCGGCGACGCCGAGCTGATCTCCGGTCCCCCGGCCACCCGGCCACTCTCCTGAGTCCACGGCTGAGCCAGCGCCGATCACCGGACCGACCCGTGGCCAAGTGGAAGATGACCGTTCGTTACGGCTCGGACGTGACCCGGCAGAGTTTTGACGATCTCGAAGCCGCGATCAGTGCGGCCGAAGCGATGACCGAAAAAGTCCTTGCCGACGGCCCGATGGACTCGGTCACAGGATTCAAGGAGTACCCGCCCGACCAGCTGGTCAACGCCAGGATCGAAATCAGCGGTAAGGGCCTGATCTCGCCTCCGACCGCCGGAATCGACATCCAGGGAGACGGTGGCATGCTCGGCTTCACCGGCGGCGTCCGCCGGCAGCCGATCGCCGCCGATGACCGGAAACAGATTTTCGACGGAATCAGGGAAGCTCTAGGAGATGAGCGACCTGCCTGAAGACGACATCCCGAAAGGCTCTTACGCGGCAGGACGCCGCCTGCGCCTGCCTGCGGGCGCTGAACCGCCGATCGTGGTCTACGTCAACGGGATCGCCCAGACCGAGGGTGAGGACTACACGCTGCGCGGCAACGACATCCTGTTCTCGCGGGAAATCGTCAAGGAGGAACTCGGCTTCGCCCGCAAGGTCGCCATGTTCTTCAGTTTCTTCGGCACCTACCGCAAGAACGAGATGATCGACGTGCAGTACCAGGAGAACGGAAAGACCGAACTTGCCTCGGACATGAAGGTTCAGGACTGAAGCCCGAAGGGCTCAGTGCCCGATGCGCACGCTGCGCCCGGAACCACCTGAAACCCTGATCAGCCCCACGCGGACCTTCTTCAGAATCCGCTTCGCCTTCTTGCCCTTGATCTTCAGGGTGAGCTTCTTCGAGCCGGCGGCCTTCAGCTTGTAGTGCGCTGAGGCGAGCAGGCTGCCCTTGGCGGTCTTCTTGCCCTTGAGCTTCTTGAGCGAGAACAATTTCGCCGTGCCGGAGCAGGCACCGGTGCAAGTGATCGTGGTTGAAACCCCACTCTTCTTGAGGAACAGTCCGCCGAGCCTGGTCTGGCCGGTCGGGTTGTTCGGGGTCGGCTTCACCGTGGGCGGGTTCGGGACCGGAGTGAAGTTGTCGGTGTCTTCGGCGGTGACTGTCGCGGACGAGCTGTTATTCAAGATGCTGGATTCGGGCGAGGTGGTCGAGACCGAGGCGGTGTTGATGTAGCTCTGCGGAGCAAGGTGCTCTCCGGCCGTCCGGTCACCGAGGCAGAGCAGGCTGAGGCGGGCATGGAGCGGTGCGCCCGTCGGGTTGTAGAGCTTGTAGGCGCGGGTGACCGGCCTTGGATCGTTGCCGAGGGAAAGCAGGCCGTGGTCGAGGTCCCAGCCGGCGACGATGCCCTTGCTGCCATCGGCGCAGGTCAATTGCGCCTCGTTAACTTTGCCCGGTCCCACCACGACATCGTTGGTGATGCGCTCGAGCTTCAGGTCGTGGGTGTGACCGCTGGCGAAGGCCACTTGCCTGGTCATGCAGCGGATCGAGAAGGTAACTGTTGCCGGCGCGTGGTTGTCGAGGATGAACTTCCAGCCATTGCCCGCGGGCTGCGAGTAGATCAGGTCGGCGGGGGTACTCGAGATGAAGCCGGGCTGGATTGCCACCTGGCCGGGGCCGCACTGAAGGGTGGCGGTGTTCTGGCCTGCGAGAACCGGGCTGGTGCTTGTGACCGGGGCCGTGGTGATCAGGTTGTGGCTGTGGGTGCCGTCAACTGTGCTCTGTTTGATGCAGACGGCGAAGATCTTTGCCTGGGCGCGGCCGGTGGCTGTGTTCTTCACGGTGCCCTGCCAGGTGCCGAGGCTGCTGGCGCGAGATTCCAGGACCTGCGGGGTCGGCCAGTCGCCGGTGCCCTGATCGACGTGATCGATCCGGACCGAACCGTCCGAGGCGAAGTATCCGCTCGGGCAGGTCACGGAGACGGTCTTCAGCTCGCCGGCCTCGAGGTCGATCTGGGCTTCGACCTTCTGGACGTCGAGCAGGTGGTCTTCCGCGGTATTGGCGCTGCCCCACGGATCGACCTTGACCTTGACCTGGTAGGTGTGTTCCTCGCCCGGGTTGAGCGAACCGATCTCGCAGGTGACGGTGCCGGTGGCTTCAACACACGGCGCGTCGGCCGAGACGAAGCTGACGCCGACCGGCAGGGAGTCGGTGATCACGACGTTGTTCGCGATCGCCGTGCCGATGTTCTTGGCCTTCAGCGAGTAGGTGACGATGTCACCCGGGCGGGCGTCGGTCGGAGCGGCCGTCTTGGTGATCTCGACGTTCGCTTCGCCCAGTACGTGGGTTTCGACCGTGTCCGTGTTGTCGTCCGGGGTCGGCTCCCATTCCTTCTGGGTGGCGACCGCGGTGTTGACAACGATGGTGCCGGCAACCGCGTAGGTGGCCTTGACCCTGATGATCACTGTCTTCGAGGCACCGGAAGCGAGCGTTCCGATGTTGCAGACAGCGGCGGAGCTGCAGTCGGCCGATGACACGAAGGTCAGGCCGGCGGGCAGCGGGTCGTTGATCACGACGTTGGTGGCCGTGTCCGGGCCCTTGTTCTCGACCTTGATCGTGTAGTTGAACTCTTCGTTCGACTGGACCTCGGCCGGAGCCGTCTTGGTCAGGACCAGGTCGGCGATCGGGAACTTGAGGGTCGCGTGGGCGTCGTCCTCGTCGGTGTACGGACCGTCGGCGTTGCCGGGGTTGCCACTCGAGTCCTTCGAGGCAGCGTCGGAGTCGTTGGTCTGGACCGGCGGGTTGGCGCGGGCCGCGAGCTGCGGTGTGGCCGTGAAGGTGATCACGACGCTGGCACCGGGCTGGATCGTCTGACCGGAGAAGTTCCAGGTCAGCTGGTCACCGGCCGGGTCCGTCACTACAGCGGGTTCTGCCGTGGTCGCACCGGTGATCGAGGTCGATCCGGCGTCGTAGGTCCAGGCCGGCGGCAGGGTGTCTTGGACGATCGTGTCGAACGCGCGGGCCGTGTCGGCGTTGTTCTTGACGACGATGCGCCAGCCGAAGGACTGCTCGACCGGTGCGTCGGCGATGTCCGGGAAGCCCGGAGCCGTCGTGGTCTTCACCACCGAGATCTCGGCGAACTCGAAGGCGAGGATCACCGAGTCGTTGTTGCTGGCGTATTCGCGGTAGGTCCACGGGTTGGTGCGGTCCGCCTCGGGGATGCCGAAGTACTTGGGCGCGCCGACCGTGTTGACCGCGGTCTGTCCGGTGTGGAGGCTGGCCGACGAGACGGCGTTCGCCGTGTAAGTCAGCGTGACCGTGGCACCGGGGGCGATCGGACCGGGGATCTTCCACTTCATGTTGTGGTCGAGCACGTCCCACGCCTTGGTGGTGAATCCGGCACCGGCGACGTTCACCACGTTGACGATCTCGTCGTCGGGCTTGTCGGTGACGACGATGCCTTCGCTGTAGCGGTACTCGCCGGTGCGGAAGCGCAGCTCCCAGGTGTTGGTGGCGCCCTGGGCGAGGGTGTCGGAGGTGAGGTTGGTCTTGTAGACGACCAGGTCCTCGGCGGTGCGGGTCAGCGACGTGTTGTCAGTGGCATTGATCGTGCCTCCGGCCGTCTTCTGGTAGGCGCCGGCGCCCTCGGCGTAGTTGGTCAGTACCTGCTCGTCCTGGACTTCGTTGCCCGGGTTGGCCGCGTTGTTGTCGAGGTTCGCGGCCTGGTCACCGGAGAACTTGTCCGGCTCGGTGCCGCTCCAGTTGAGCGTGTTGTTGGTCAGCGGGACCGCGGCGCGGTAGCTGTAAGTGATCTCCTGGCCGGGGGCCAGGTTGCCGGTCGCCCAGCGCACGTGCGTGTAGACGCCGTCGGCCAGCGGGCCGGACGGTCCGTCGGGGTCGATCTGCACGGTCTCGACGGACTGCGCGGCGTGGCAGTTGGCGACCGACCCGACGACGATCGGGCCGGAGCCGGGATATTCGTCGGCGCTGCCGGAATTGGTCGGCGCGTTCGTGGTGTTGTCAGCGTCGCCCTGGCAGCCGAGGTACTCGAGGCCGGCGGGCAGGTAGTCGTCGATCGTTGTGGTCAGCGTCGGGTTGATGTTGTTGTTGCGCAGCTTCAGCGTGTAGATCGTCTGGTTGTCGTGGACGCCCCGGAGGATCTCGCCTTCACGGCTCGGCTCGGACTTGGTGATGCGGATCGCGTTGATCTTCGACACGGTGGACGCGCTGGCGCTGCCGGTCGAAGAGGCGGGTACGGCGACGCCGGAAGCGTTGAAGGCCGGCAGGATCCGCGGATCGGTGTTGACGAAAGCCTCGTAGGTGATGTTGTACGTGTCGCCGACTTCGTAGAGCGCGGGATTGTGGGTGACGTTGAAACCGATCGCCTGATTCGAGTTGGCGACGAGGTCCGAGATGTTCGAGAAGATCAGCGTCGTCTTGCCTGTGGTCGGCGCGTTGCTGATGATCTGCGGCGCGTATAGGGCGCCACCCGCGTAACTAACTGATGCCGGCCGGAAGCACGACACGGAAGCTGAGGTTGTAGCCCTTCGGCTCGCCGTTCGGCAGTGACGCCGTAACCGAAACGGTGCCGGTCTCGCCATAAAGGGGATTACTGGCGTTGGCGCTCAGGTTCAGGTTCGGAGTGCCGGCCGCCTGAGCGGTCGAAACGGTGAACAGTCCCAGGGCCAAAACGGCGCAGAGAGCGAGCAGACGGACAGTCATTCGGGCGACGGGATTCAATTTTTTCTCCGTAATTTCACAAGCACCAGTTGAAATCTCGGTGCATTAGTCAATGTGTATTGGCTTGTGAACGGCGGGAAAGCCTTGAAACGGCCCGGATGTCTGCCCTGCGATTCGAGATTCCACAGACATCAGAGTGTCGATCAGGACGCTTTCCGACTCTCGTCGGGTCTCAGAGCGTCCTCACCCGTCTCCCATGTTCTTCCCACACGGTTAAGGGCGATTTCACCAAAGTCAAGCGAAGATTGACCGTGCACCGTTCGGTGCTGCAAGGGGAAAACGCCGTTTCTTTCAGTTGAAAACGTAGAGCAGCAGGAACGCGGTGATCGCGAAAACGGCGCCGGCCAGGATCACGCCGCGATCTTCGGCCACGATCGCGGCCGTCGAACGGTCGTCGGACCGGTCGTAGATCAGGTAGAGGTATCGGAAGATTCCGTAGACCACAGGCGGGATCGTGAGCATCATCTTGCTGCCGATCAGCGGTGAATCGATCGTGTAGATGGCGTAGCTGATCACCGTTCCTGTGGTGACCATGGCCACCATCTGGTCAAGGAAGGGCAACGAATAATGCTCGAGCACGGGGCGGCTGCTCGTACCTTCATGAAGTTCGGAAACCGCTTCCTGGCGGCGTTTGGTGAAGCCGAGGAAGCAGGCGAGCATGCCGGTGCAGAGGATCAGCCACTCCGAGGCAACCGTGTCCACCGCCTCGGCACCGGCCATCACCCGCAGGATGAACAGGGCGGCCAGGGTCATGACGTCGATGATCACGACCTGCTTGAGGCCGAAGCTGTAAGCGACCTGGATTGCGCCGTAGCCGCTGACCATGAGGCCGACCTTCCAGTTGACCGCCAGGAAGGCGACGGCAATCGCGCCGACCGCGAGCCCGGAGGCGATCACCCAGGCCGAGCCGACCGAGAGCTGGCCGGCGGCGATCGGCCGGAAGCGCTTCTTCGGGTGCTGGCGGTCGAGCTCGACGTCGTTGAGGTCATTGATGAAGTAGCCGGCGCTCGAGATCGCGCAGAAAGCGGCGAAAGTGATCAGAGCCTGGCCGATCGCCCAGGGCTCGTCGACCTGCCCGGAGAACAGCAGCCCGGCGAAAACCAGGACGTTCTTGACCCACTCGTGAGGACGAGCAGTCTTCAAGGCTGCCCTGAGGGGACCCCGTTCAGTCAGCGTGTGTTCAGAGGTTTCGGAGGAGGCAGCTTCCATCAAAGTCGCAGAAGGCTAACGATTTGGGCCGCGATGACACGGTTTCGGCCGAGATCTGACGGGAGTCCTTCACGAAGAGCGGCCTGCCGTGGGGTGCGGTGCAGGCATCCCTGTCCAGGATGCCGGGGTGGCGATGTGCCGTAGGCGCGGTCCGGGTACCCCTGTCCAGGTTGCGGTTAGTCGACGGGACGAGAAATCGTTCGCGCCGCGCCCAGGTTGATCCAACAGCGAGGCACCTGGACAGGGGTACCCGAACCACACCTGAGCCCGAAGTAACCGAGGCCTGACCCGTGCGATGTCGCAAAGGGCCGAGCACCGAAAGCCCGCAAAGATCGAAGTGATCGGGAGGCCCCGGGCCGAAGTACCCGAGACCCAGGCAGGACGCCAAATCCGGAACTGGGTCGGCTAGGGACCCAGGCTCAGGTCGTAACCGACCCAGTTCGCCGAAGCTGACCCGTGCGATGTCGCAGGCGACCCGTCACCCGCGGCAGACCGACCCCGAACCAACACAATCGTCCTTTTTCATCCATAGTCGATGAAAAAGAACGATTCTTTGCCCGCGCCCCCGCCGGCAGACCGAATCAAGGATCTATGAGTACCCCGGGATTAAGCAGTTTTTCCGGATCAACAACCGCTTTTGCGGCACCCAGAGCGTTGGCGAACAGGTCAGGCCGCTGCTGGTCGTACCAGGGTCTGTGATCTCTTCCCACCGCATGGTGATGAGTGATCGTTCCTCCGTTATCGATGATCGCCTGTGAGGCTGCTGCCTTGATCTCGTCCCACTGCTCGACTTCGCCGCCGCGGATCGCCGGGGCGATCACCGTGAAGTAGGGCGCGGCGCCGTCGGGGTAGACGTGGGTCAGCCGGCAGCTGATCCGCGGGGCGCCTTCGCCTTCCTTTGGAGCGCCGCAGACTTCGGCCACGGCCGCAATGGCCGCCGCCTTCACCTCCCTGTGGAACTCCTCGAACCGGTTCCAGGTAATCGCCGTCTCGAAAGTCTCGGAGAGAACGCCGCAGGAGACGAAGGTGTCCCGGATGTACGGAGCGAGCAGGAAAGCGTCGCGCCACTTGTCCGAGCTGCCTCCGCCGCCCGTTCCTCCGGAGTCGGGCCCCTTCACCGACTGGTTGGTCAACCGGCCACCATGGTCGGTGGCGATCTGGGTCGCCTGGTCCAGAAGCTCGCCCACCGGTACGTCGGCCGACTCGAAGCCGAGCAGCAGCAGGGTCGCGCTGCCGTCGCCGGCCCCCATGGTCCCCGCTTCCATGGGATCGATCAGCCGGCAGTTGCTCGGTCCGAGGCGGGACTGCACGATCGCGCGCACCGCACCGGTCGCCGCCGCGGTGAAGTCGTCGAACTCGACCACCGCGGTCGCCTTGAATACCGGTCTCGGCCTGACTCTCATCCAGGCTTCGGTGATCACTCCGAGGATTCCCTCGGAACCGACCAGCATGCGGTCTGGTGACGGCCCGGCCCCGGACCCGGGCAGCCGCCGGCTCTGCCAATGGCCGGCCGGACTGATCGCCGAGACCGACTCGACCAGGTCGTCGATGTGGGTCTCGCCGGTCGCGAAGTGCCCGCCGGCCCGGGTGGCGATCCAGCCGCCGAGCGTCGCGTACTCGAAGGACTGCGGGTAGTGGCGGAGGGTCAGATCGTGCTCGCGCAGCTGATCCTCCATGTGGGGGCCCCGAACCCCGCCCTGGATCCGGGCGGCCAGCGAGGTGTGGTCGATCTCCAGCACCTGGTCGAGACGGGTCAGGTCGAGTGAGACGCTGGGCTGGTCCTCGTCGGCCAGTCGCGGCTCGATGCCACCGGCGACGCTGGTCCCTCCGCCGAACGGGATGACCGCTGCACCCCAGTCCGCGGCCCGGTCCAGGACCTGGGCGACCCCGGCCTCATCCGCCGGGTAGGCGACCAGGTCGGGCGGGTTCGGGAACTCGCCGCGGTGGCCGCGCACGATGTCGCGGTAGGCCTTGCCGAGCGCGTGCACCGCCCGGTCGTGACGGTCGGCGGAGAAGAGCCCGTCGTTGCCGGCCGGGGCTTCGAGCCTCGGACCCCTCAGTTCAACTTCGTCCAGCGGCTTCGCCGCCCGCACCTCGCCGCCGAATCCGAGCATGGCCCGGATCCCGGCAGCGGCCTCTTCAACCTCGTGCTCAGGCCGCTGCTGATCCTCGTATCCCCAGCCCCAGTGCTTGAGCCGCCGGGGCACCGTTGCCTACCAGTGGACGCCGCGCAGCAGGTGCGCGAAGGCGACGGCTTCCGTGGAGACCGCCTTGTCCGGCGCACCCTCACCTTCGACCTGGCCCTTGGCCGCCTTCGACTCTGGGAACAGCTTGTAGCCCTGGTTGAGAACAGCGTCGCTTGCCTTCGGTGAGATCGCGTAGAGCAGCTCGCCGAAGTTGCCGAGCTTGGTCGCGACCTTCTTGGGCTTGCTGATCATCGCCCCCGTGATCATCTCCGCTGCTTCGTCGGGGGTCATGGTCGGGAAGGCGTCGTACATCTTGGTCGGCGCGATCATCGGCGTCCTCACCAGCGGCATGTAGATCGAGGTGATGTGGACCCGGTCGTCGACGATCTCCGAGGCGATCGTGCGGCTGAAGGCGTCGAGTGCCGCCTTCGAAGCGACGTAGGCCGAAAACCTCGGCGTGTTCGTCTGGACACCGATCGAGCTGATGTTGATGATGTGGCCGCTCTTGCGTTCGCGCATACGCGGTAGCAGCGTCAGGATCAGCTTCAAGGAGCCGAAATAATTGAGCTGCATGGTGCGCTCGTAGTCGTGGAAGCGGTCGTAAGAGAGCGCTACCGAGCGGCGGATCGAGCGGCCGGCATTGTTCACCAGGATATCGACGTGGCCGTGCTCGGCCAGCACAACCTTCCCCATGCGCTCGATGTCATCGACGTCGGCAAGGTCGCAGGCGTGGATGGCGGCTTCGCCACCTTCCGCTTCGATCGCAGCCTTTACGACCTCGAGCTTGTCGACGCTGCGGGCTACGAGCAGCACCTTGGCACCGGCCGCGGCCGCCTTTTCGGCTGCCGCCTGCCCGATACCGGACGAAGCGCCGGTGATCATCACGATCTTGCCGCCGATCGCGCCGCCCAGCGAGCGGTCCTTGAAGAGATCGGGATCGAGCTCGCGCTCCCAGTAGTCCCAGAGCTTGTCGGAGTAGGTCGCCAGCGGCGGCACCGAGATGTCGGATCCCTCGAGCGCGGCCAGCGTGTTCTTGCAGTCGAACGTGGTCGGGTAGTTGATGTGGATCAGCACCTCGCGCGGAATACCGACGTCGTTGAGCACGTTGTCGGAGATGCGCTTCACGGGCGGCAGCATCATCAGGCCGCCGCGGACGGCCGGCGGAATGATGTTGAGCATCTCCGGGTCGATGCGCACCGACATCTGCGGGGCGCTGGCCGACCTCGAGAAGAGGTTGAGCAGCTGACCGGCGGTGAGCGGATTCGGGTCAGTGAGGTGGAAGGCCTGGTTGTCGAGGCCTTCCACGTGGCTGATGTGGTCGATCGCGGCGGCCACGAAATCGACCGGCACGACGTTGATCTGCTTGCCTTCGACCCCGACCGTCGGCAACCAGGGCGGCAGGACCGCGCGCAGGCGCTTGATCAGCTTGAAGAAGTAGTACGGACCGTCGATCTTGTCCATTTCTCCGGTCTCGGAGCTGCCGACGACGATGCCGGGACGGTAGGCCCGCCAGGGCCGGGTGGACTGGTCACGGACGACCCTTTCGGACTCGTGCTTGGTCCGGAAGTAGGCATTGGTGTCGAGGTTCTCGGCTTCGTCGAACTGTTCCTCACGCCAGGTGCCCTTGTAAAGGCCGGCGACGGCGATCGAGCTGGCCAACTCGAAACAGCCGACTTCAAGCTTGTTCGCGAGCTCGACGGCGTGGACGGTCCCGTCGATGTTGGCGGCCCGCATCGATTCCTCGGAGGCCTCCATGTCGTAGATCGCGGCGAGGTGGTAGAAGTGGCCGATCTTGCCGGTCAGGTCGGCGATCTCCTTGTCGGAGACGCCCAGGAACGGTTGCGAGAGGTCCCCGATGACCGGTACGACCCGGTCGGCGTCGGCGCCCCAGCCGGCGAGTAGTTTCTCAAAGCGCCCGCGGGAGCCTTCGCGCACCAGCATGTAGATGGTTCCTTCGCGCTTCATGAGTCTCTCGACCAGATGGCGCCCGATAAATCCTGTACCGCCGGTTACGAAGTAATCCATCGCTCCTCCTCCGAGCTTCAAAACACCTGACCCAATGCACTGTGTGCCGGACTTTTCAGGACACTACAACCCCTACGGCGGGAGCGGTTTTGCAGGGCGCATTTCAGGGAATCAACCCGGTCGCGCAGTTTTCATACACTCCTCACGATGGCCGAGTCGACAATCACCGAAATCACGATGCCCGAGATGGGCGAGTCCGTCACTGAAGGCACGGTCCTCGAGTGGCACGTGGCGGTCGGAGATGTGGTCGAAGAGGGTCAGACGATCGTCGAGGTTTCAACCGACAAGGTTGATGCCGAAGTCCCGTCCCCGAAGGCGGGCACGATCACCAAGCTTCTGGTCGAGCCGGACCAGGACATCGCCGTCGGCGCCGCGCTGGCCGAGCTCGCACCTTCCGCTGACGGCGGCTCCCCAGCCGCAACTCCGACCCCGGCCGAGACCGAAGACCCGGCCCCGGCCGCAAACGGCAAGGTTGACGCCGGCGAAGGCCGCGCCACACCGGTCGCCCGGCGCGTGGCCGAAGCCGAAGGCATCAAGCTCGACAGCATTTCCGGAACGGGTCTCGACGGCAAGGTGACGAAGGACGACGTCCTGGCCGCGGCCAACGGCGGCTCCGTTGCGCACACCGGTGAAGAAAAGGTCTTGCGCGGGCCGGCCGGCATGCTGGCCAAGGCGATGAACGAGAGTCTCAAGACGCCGACCGCGACCTCCTTCCGCACGATCGCGGTCGACACGCTCGACGCCAAACGCAAGGGACTGAACGGCGCTCTCGCCGAGCGCGGCATGAAGGTCTCCTTCACCCACCTGGTCGCCTGGGCGATCGTTCTCGCCGCCAGGGAATGGCCGGCGATGGCCCGTCATTACACCGAGCGCGACGGCAAGGCTTACGTCATCAACGACCGTCAGATCAACCTCGGCATCGCGGTCGACGTCGAGAAAAAGGACGGCTCACGGGCCCTGATGGTGCCCGCGATCAAGGGCGCAAACCTAATGGACTTCCCCGAGTTCCACGCGAGCTACGAGGACCTGATCACCAAGACCAGGGAGAACCGGCTCACCCCGGACGACTTCGCCGGCACGAACATCACCCTGACCAACCCTGGCGGCATCGGCACGGTCGCCTCGGTGCCACGGCTGATGACCGGCCAGGGAACGATCGTGGCCGCCGGCTCGATCGCCTATCCAGCGGAATGGACGCACGCCGATCCCGCCCGGATCGCCCGGCTCGGCGTCTCCAAGGTGATGACGCTGACCTCGACCTACGACCACCGCATCATCCAGGGAGCCGAGTCCGGCAACTTCCTCAAGACCCTCGACGGGCTGATCGGTGGCGGCAACGACTTCTACGAGCGGGTGGCGACCGACCTCGGCTTCGAAGCCTCGATCCTCGCGGCTTCGGCGCCCAAGGCCTCGCTTGCCCCTCCACTCTCTGCCGATTCTCACCCGACCAGCAGCGCGATCGCCCAGGAGCCGACCCCGGAACTGCTGCAGGCGGTCCAGGCGGCGACCTCCCTGCTCAAGGCGTTCCGCACTCACGGCCACCTGGCCGCGTACCTCGATCCGCTCGGCGCCAAGCCCAAGGGCGACCCGGCGCTCGACCCGGAGACGGTAGCCCTGACCCCGGAGCTGATGGCCAAGATCCCGGCATCGATCCTGCGGATCGGTGTGCCGGACGAGACCCTGCTCGAGGCGCTGCCGCGGATCCGCGCCGCCTACACCGGTTCGCTCGGGTACCAGTTCGAGCACATCTCCTCGCACCAGCAGCGGGTCTGGATGCGCGAGATGATCGAGACCGGCGCCCACCGCAAGCCTTTGACCCGGGACGAGCAGACGCGCCTGCTCGACCGCCTGATCGACGTCTTCGAATTCGAGCGCTTCATCGAGAAGGCCTACCTGGGACAGAAGATGTTCTCGATCGAGGGCCTCGACGCGATCGTGACGATGATCGACGAGCTCTCGACGCTCGCGATCCGCGGCGGCGCCGGCGAAGTCGTGCTCGGCATGGCCCATCGCGGCCGTCTGTCGGTCCTCGTCCACAACGTCGGGCGCCCGCCCGAATCGATCTTCGCCGAGTTCGAAGGCGGCAAACGGATCGAGGACGTCAAGGCCGTCGCCGCGATCCCCCACGGCGGCACCGGTGACGTCAAGTACCACTACGGGCATCAGGGCAGCTACGAGGACGTCGACGGCGAGACAATCGACGTCCACCTCTACCCCAACCCGAGTCACCTCGAGTTTGTCGATCCGGTCGTGACCGGCGCCACCCGCTTCTCGCAGAGCGAGATCGAAGGCAACAAGATCACGCATGACTTCAAGAAGGCGGTGAACGTGGTCCTCCACGGCGATGCCGCCTTCCCCGGCCAGGGCGTGGTCGCCGAGACCTTCAACCTCCAGAGCCTCGACGGTTATTCGGTCGGCGGCACGATCCACATCATCGAGAACAACCAGATCGGTTTCACCACGGACCCGACCGACGGGCGTTCGACCCCGTACGCGGCCGACATGGCCAAGGGCTTCAACGTGCCGATCATCCACGTCAATGCCGACGACGTCGAGGCCTGTTCTCAGGCGATGCGGCTCGCCATGGCCTACCGCGAGAACTGGGGCCGGGACATCGTCATCGACGTGGTCGGCTACCGCCGCTACGGCCACAACGAAACCGACGAACCGGCTTACACCCAGCCCCTGATGGCGGCCGCGATCAAGGGCCACAAGCCGGCTTCGCAGATCTACACCGAGAAGCTGGTCGAGCAGAAGGTCGTGACCGCCGACGAGGTCGAGAAGTTCGCCAACGCGCGGCGCTCCTACCTCAAGCAGACGCTCCACTCCCTGCGCGAAAAGATGGACTCGGGGGTCTACGAAGACCCGACTGTGACCAACGTCGGCACGGGTGACCTCGACCGCAGCGCCAGCCCGCCGGTCCAGACCGCGGTGCCCGAGAAGAAGCTGCGCAAACTGAACGAAGAGCTGATCGAGGTGCCGGCCAGCTTCACGATCCACCGCAAGCTGCGGAAGCCCCTGTCGAAGCGGATCGACGTGATGGATGCCGGCGGCATCGAGTATGCCCACGCCGAAGCACTGGCCCTGGGCTCGCTGCTCACCGACGGCGTCCACGTCCGCATGACCGGGCAGGACACCGAGCGCGGGACCTTCTCGCAGCGCCACCTGGTCCTCCACGATGAGAAGACCGGCCTCAAGTACGCGCCGATCCAGCACCTGAACGACGCGAAGGCGCCGCTCGAACTCCACAACAGCCCGCTCTCCGAGACCGCCTGCCTCGGCTTCGAATACGGCTATGCCTCCTCGAAGCCGGATTCGCTGGTCATCTGGGAGGCCCAGTTCGGCGACTTCGCCAATTCCGGCCAGGTCATCATCGACAGTTTCATCGCCTCCGGCGAATCGAAGTGGGGCCTGACCTCGCGCATGACCCTGCTCCTGCCCCACGGGCACGAAGGCGCCGGCCCCGAGCATTCGAGCGCCCGGATGGAGCGGTTCCTCTCACTGGCGGCCGAAGGCAACATGCGGATCGCGAATCCCTCGACCCCGGCCCAGTACTTCCACCTGCTGCGGCGCCAGGCCATGATCAAGAAGGCCCGGCCGCTCGTCGTGTTCACCCCCAAGGGGATGCTGCGGGCAGCGGCCGCCGCGTCGACCCTGGACCAGCTCACCGGTGAGCACTTCCACTTCATCCTCGACGACCCGCGGGCCACCGAGCGGCGCGAGAAGGTCGAACGGCTGGTGCTCTGCTCCGGCCGCATCTACTACGACATCGATGCCGCCGAGAGCCGCGAGTCCGCCGAAAAGGTCGCCGTGGCCAGGGTCGAACTGCTCTACCCCTTCGCCCGCGACCAGCTCAGCTCGCTGATCGGGGCCTACCCGAACCTCAAGGAAGTCGTCTGGGCACAGGAAGAACCGATGAACATGGGTGCCTGGAGCGTCATGCGCCGGCGCCTGCCGGACATCATGCCGGACCACCTCGATCTGGACTACATCGGCAGGCCGGAACGGGCCAGCCCCGGCGAGGGCTACTCCGTGGCCCACATCCGCGAGCAGGAACGCATCGTACTTACGGCTCTGACAGTCGGTTCCTGAAGCTTTTCGCGCCCATTCCCGACGGGCCCTCAAAAAGGGTTTGACGGATAACCCTTAGAGGTGTATAAGATCAGGTTGCAGTTCGTTTGCAGTTAAGGGAGAAATGGGAAGGAGCAGGATCGGACGCGGCGGCCCGGAGCGGCCCCACCTTTTTTAATTAATTTCCAAAGCCCGCTTCCGGCGGTGTAACCCCCGGAAGCGTTCGCGTCGGCATCCCTCCCTGGCTACCGGCGCGCAGGCGCGATGAGGGCCGCGCGGACCCCCTGCCTCCCGCGGCCCTCTCGCGCCTAATTCTTTCTACGTCTCGCTAAGTGGTTTCAGGGTGGCGGCCTGCGAGCCAAGCACCGGCCATGCGGCCCTGGACTCGGCGCCAGACGGTGTCTCGAGCATGCGCTCGTAGCGCTGCTACTCAGCACATGCTCGAGACACCGTCTGGCTTGGTCCAGATCCACCTGACCGGCACTTCTCTCTTGGCCGACACCCTTCGGCTGATGCTGCCGTGGGTAAGCTCCTGCAACAGTTGCTCAGCCGGTCAGTATGGGAATCCGGCCAGCAAGGTCGATGTCTGAATGAGGAACGGAGAGGGATGCCGGTACCGACTCACTACGAGATGATGAAACCTATCCTCGAGGTGCTCGACTCGCAGGGTTCAACATCTCGCAAGGAACTCATGCGTGTGGTGTGTGATCATTTTTCGATCACCGAAGGTGAACAGGCGGAACTGCTCCCCTCAGGCCAAACAACGAAACTCTCGAGCCGAGTTGGTTGGGCCACGACCTATATGGCCAAGTCGGGGTTGATCGACAGGCCCAAGCAGGGGATCTACGTCATCACCGATCGAGGTAAGGCCATCCTGGCCGATGTTTCCGGTGACCTATCGGCTCCGGTTCTGAAGCAATTTCCCGAATTCGTCGAATTTATGTCGAAGCCGGCCAATCCGTCCAGCTCCAGTCCGTCAACCCAAGCTCCCTCAGAATCGAATGAGGACACTGCGACTCCCGAGGAACGCATCTCAACAGCAGAGTCCGAACTCCGCGAGGCTCTGAAGGACGAATTGCTCCAACGCGTGATGGAAGCAAAGTGGTTCTTCTTCGAAACTTTGGTCCTAAGACTCCTGAAGTCAATGGGTTACGGGCAGCTTTCGGGCCACACCGAACATGTCGGCGGCAGCGGCGACGATGGTATCGATGGCATCGTTCACGAAGATGCGCTGGGTCTCGAAAAGATCTATGTCCAGGCCAAGCTCTGGACCAACCCAGTTGGAAGCGTGGATATGCAGAAGTTCGTGGGTACGCTGACCAAGTACGGAGCCACAAAAGGGGTATTCATTGCAAGCTCAACCTTCACCAAGGGGGCCCGAGAGTTCTCAAGCTACGGTGGAACCGAAATTGCGCTCATTGACGGGCAAAAGCTCACTGAACTGATGATCGACTACGGCGTCGGAGTCTCAGTGGCTTCCACCTTGGAGATTAAGAAGGTTGATCTTGACTTCTTTGAGATACAGAACTCTTAGGTCGGGCAACTGCGCTCCTCGCAGACTGGATGGCGCAGGGTGAAGAGGGCCCTCTCTCTCCCTGCTGGTCGGCATCGCCCTTGCACTAGTTGTTTCGACTTCATCCGCCGGGGCGATCACTCCGAAGCTTCCGGTCTCGCGGACCCTGACCACGGTTCCTGACACGGTCTCATGGCCTGACTCGCGGAACTTCTCCTACCGGCTGGACGTGACTGCCGGGCCGGATGGCTCGCACTTCATCTTCACCTTGCCGATGCCGGTCTTCACCTTCCCCGGCGTGTCCGGCTCACCGTTCTCGTACTTCGCCCAGCCCACGCTCGACGGCCCCGGGAAGATCAAGCTGGCCTTCTCGATCGTCTCCGATCCGGTTCCCTGGGCTTGCTGGCGCGGGGCCTTTTCCGGGAACCAGAGCTGGTATGAAGTCATCCTCGATCCCGGGGTCGAAACCACGATCGTCGCTCCGGCCCGCCTCGAGGCGGCCCCGCTGGCCGGCATGGACACCGAGACCGACTTCCGCATCGAAAACGGTGACGACCCGGTGCTGATCCCGGCGAACGTCGAGGTCGGCGGCAAGCCCGGGATGAGGATCAGAACCGTCGTGCCGGGCGCCGATCCGAAGCTGCTTGTAGCCCGCAAGCCGAACCAGACGTTCAGGCTCCGCGGCTACACCCGCCCCGCGCTGCCGAACCGGAAGATCAATTTCCGCGCTGACCCCACTCCCGGCCCCGGCGGCAACCAGAACGGCGATTCATTCCCCTTGACCGCGCTGAAGACCGATTCGAAGGGCAACTTCCGCTCGAAGCAGCTCCGGATCGGGTCGAGGGGGATCTGGCGGGTCACTTCCCGCCTCGCCTCTCCCGGTCGCTTCGCCCGAGAAGGCAGCTGCGGTCCTACCCTCAACGTGACCCCGTAGCGAACTGGCAATGAAAGTAGGCGATATACGCCTACTTTCATTGCCAGTTCCCGGGATGGGGGTCTGGGGCTAGCGGACCTCGACGGTCGCGGCGGCCAGTACGCGGCCGTTGACCTGGACTTCGATCAAGTGCGGTCCCGGGTAGATCCGGCGGACCGAAACCTCGCGGATTCGGTGCTCCCGGACGAATCCCGTCTCGATGCCCGGTTCGAGCTCCAGCCGTTTCAGCTTGAAGACCTTGGCGCTGCGGACGCCTGATGAACCGGCGTGGTGGACCGCGAAGTCGACCATCACCGGCGTCGGCTCCGGTGCGGCGAGGGCGAACTCGATCGTCACCGCGTCCCCGATCGCGATCTCCCCTGGAGATACCCGGAAACGGGCGATCGTGACCTCGGCTTCGTGGTCGTATCCGACCAGGGCCAGCGCGGCGGGGTCACCCTTCTTGATCAGGCTGCGCATACCGTGGTTGACGATCCAGGCACGGCGCTCGGCCTCGCCGCCCCCGGCCAGCCAGCGCCGGGCCGTCTTTACCGCGAGCTCGGGGTGGTCCTTGGCGATGTCGTTCAGGTGGTTGGCCACCGACTTGCGCACGTAGAGGGAGGGGTCATCCACCAGCCGGTCGAGCAGGCCGATCGTGGGTGCCGGGTCGTTGATGAAGCCCTTGAGGTGCCCACCCCAGGGCAGCCGTGGCCTCGATCCTTCGGAGACCAGCCGCCGCAGGTTTTCGTCGTCGCTCTCGATCCACCGGTCGAAGTACTCGAAGGTGATCCCGGGATGAGCCTCGATAAACGGCCGGATCGCGAACTCGCAAGACCACCGGGAGGTGAGCCGGGCCATCAGCGGGAGGGCGACCTCGGGGTCGTCGATCCCGTACCGCGCGACATAGTCATCGACGCAGTAAATGACCCAGCCGTCCATGCGGGGGGATTCGAGTGACTTTTCGATGACCTTCGCCGCCTCCCCAAAATCGTCCGGTAGCGCAGCGGCGAGGGCATCGGCCACGTGGACGACCCGCCCCTTCATCTCGAGACCGGTCAGACCGTCAGAGGCCCGGGTAACGAAACCGGCTTCGGGGAAGTCCGGCCAGGCCGCTTTCAGGTCTTCACCCAGCCCGGCGACCAGGGCCGGTGAGATCCGGTCCTTGAAGTCCTTCGACTCAGATTCGTCACCCTTCGGTGTCAAACCGCAAGCCTTCCGTGCACCCCAAAGCTCTTTGGCAACGATTTCCTATCTATAGCCCGGGAAACCGTTTCCAAAGGGGGGTTCTTGGCTTCGGATCGCAGCCTGTGGCCTACTTCGCGTTCAGGTCCCGCAGGACGGTCTGCAGGATGCCGCCGTTCTGGATGTAGCGGATCTCATTCGGGGTGTCGAGGCGGACGATGGCCTCGAAGGTGACCGTGTCGGCACCCTCACGCTCGGCGGTCACCGTGACCGTCTTTGCGTCGCCGTTTCGCAGATCGCCGACCGTGATCGTCTCTTCGCCGGTCAGGCCGAGCGACTCGACGTTCTCGCCGTCCGGGAACTGGAGTGGCACCACGCCCATGCCGATCAGGTTCGAGCGGTGGATCCGTTCGTAACTCTCGGCGACGACGGCACGTACGCCGAGCAGCATGGTGCCCTTGGCGGCCCAGTCGCGCGAGGACCCCGACCCGTATTCCTTGCCGGCCAAAACGACCAGCGGAATGCCGTCGCCGGAATAAGTCATCGCGGCTTCGTAGATGCTCGTCTCTTCGCCGTCGGGGAAGTGCTTCGTGAAGCCACCGGACTTCTCGACCAGGAGGTTGCGCAGCCGGATGTTGGCGAAAGTGCCGCGGACCATCACTTCGTCGTTGCCGCGGCGGGAGCCGTACGAGTTGAAGTCGCCGGGCCCGACGCCCTGTTCGATCAGCCATTCCCCGGCCGGGCTCGACTTCTTGATCGCGCCCGCGGGTGAAATGTGGTCGGTCGTGATCGAATCGCCGAGTACGGCCAGAACGCGGGCCGAAGTGATCGGCGCGATGCCGGGCGGATTGGCCGGCATCCCTTCGAAGAAGGCGGGCCGGCGCACGTAGGTCGAATCGGGCCAGGTGTAACGGTCGCCCTCGGGTACCGACACGTCCTGCCAGTTCTTGTCGCCTTTGAAGACCTCGCCGTAGTTCTTGGTGAACATTTCGCGGCGGATCGACTTGCCGACGACCTCGGCGATCTCCTCGGTGCCGGGCCAGATATCGCTCAGGTAGACCGGGTTGCCGTCGCCGTCCTCGCCGAGCGGGTCGACCGTGATGTCGATGTCCATGCGGCCGGCCAGGGCATAAGCGACGACCAGCGGCGGCGAAGCGAGGTAGTTCGCCTTGACGTCCTGGCTGATGCGGCCCTCGAAGTTCCGGTTGCCGGAAAGCACCGAGCAGACGACCAGGTCCTTTTCTTCTACCGCGGCCGAGATTGCCGGGTCGAGCGGACCGGAGTTGCCGATGCAGGTGGTGCAGCCGTAGCCGACCAGATTGAACTGCAGCCCGTCCAGGTACTGGGTGAGGCCGGCGTTGTCGAGGTAGTCGGTGACCACCGTGGAACCCGGCGCCAGAGAGGTCTTCACCCAGGGCTTGCGCGAGAGGCCCTTGGCCAGAGCGTTGCGGGCCAACAGGCCGGCCGAGACCATCACGTACGGGTTCGAGGTGTTGGTGCATGAGGTAATCGCGGCGATCACGACCCGGCCGTGGTCGAGGTCGAAGGAGGTGCCGTCTTCCAGGGTCACCGGCACCGAGTCGCTCGAGGTGCGATCGGCGATGGCTGTTACCGGCTCGCCTGACGGTGCTCCGCGAGGCTTGCCCACGTCGTTGGTCTGCCCTTCGGCCGGCGGGTCGGAGGCGGGGAAAGATTCCTGGAGCGCCTCGTCGTAGGGACTCAGCTCCTGCGCCGCTTCGGTGTCGAACTCCTCGAGCGCTTCGAGAAAGGCCGGCTTGGCGTCGGTCAGCGAAACCCGGTCCTGGGGCCGTTTCGGGCCGGCGATCGAAGGTACCACCGAATCGAGCTCGAGCTCGAGCGTGTCGCTGAATGTCGGGTCTGAAGAATCCTCGGTGTGGAACATGCCCTGCTCACGCGCGTAGGCGTCGACCAGTTCGATCGTCTCGGTCGAGCGGCCGGTCAGCTCGAGGTAACGCAACGTCTCGGCGTCGGGCGGGAAGATCGCGCAGGTCGAGCCGAACTCGGGCGACATGTTGCCCAGGGTCGCGCGGTCGACCAGCGGCAGCTTGGCCAGGCCCGGACCGTAGAACTCGACGAACTTCGAGACGACGCCACGCTCACGCAGCATCTCGGTGACGGTCAGCACCAGGTCGGTCGCGGTGGCGCCATCGGGCAGTTTGCCGTTCAGCTTGAAGCCGACCACCTGG
Organism: Thermoleophilia bacterium; assembly: GCA_016650125.1. Taxonomy (GTDB): domain Bacteria; phylum Actinomycetota; class Thermoleophilia; order Solirubrobacterales; family 70-9; genus 67-14. The sequence continues at coordinate 45,123 of JAENWT010000014.1, read as the reverse complement.
GGCAGCAGCATCGAGATCGGCTGGCCGAGCATCGCGGCCTCGGCTTCGATTCCGCCGACGCCCCAGCCGAGCACACCGAGGCCGTTGACCATCGTCGTGTGCGAGTCGGTTCCGACCAGCGTGTCGGGGAAGGCCGAGAACACACCGTCTTGTTCGCGGCTGTAGACGACCTTGGCCAGATACTCGAGGTTGACCTGGTGACAGATGCCGGTGGCGGGTGGGACCACGCTGAAGTTGTTGAACGACTTCTGGCCCCACTTGAGGAACTCGTAGCGCTCGAGGTTACGCTCGAACTCACGCTCGGCGTTGGTCCGGAAGGCCATGCCGTTGCCGAAGGCGTCCACCTGGACCGAGTGGTCGATCACCAGGTCGACATCGACCAGCGGGTTGATCGCCGTCGAATCGCCGCCGATGTCATCCATCGCGTCCCGCATCGCGGCGAGGTCGACCACCGCCGGCACGCCGGTGAAGTCCTGCATCAGAACTCGAGCCGGCTGAAAGGGGATCTCGATCGAAGGTTCGGCGGCGGCGTCCCACGACGCGAGCGCCTCGATGTCGCCAGACCGCACCGAGACGCCGTCCTCGAGGCGCAGCACGTTCTCGAGCAGGACTTTCATCGAATACGGGAGCCGGGCGACGTCGAACTTCGCCTGCAGGGCGTCGAGCCGATGGATCTCGTAGCTCTTGCCGCCTACGTCGAGGGTGTCGCGGGCTCCGAATGAATCGCTGCTCATGGCTTCTTCTCTCTGGCTCGGCTGTCTTGTCGTGTTGGAACGATTATCGCTTGTCGGCCTGGTGCTTTGCCAGGTCTTCGGCTGCGGTCTGGCCGGACTTGCCCGACTGGACCCGGTGGGAGAAGGTCGGGATGGCCAGACCCAGGTGGGCCATGGTCTTCTGGAACCTGGGGGCGACGGTGATCTCGAGCTTGTCTTCGCGAATCGCTTTGGCCACGGCGTCGGCGACGTCACCGGGGGTGGTCGTGCCCATTCCCGCGGGCGCCTCCCGGCCCGCGTCGGCGAACATGCCGGCGTCGCGGACGAATCCCGGGGCGACCAGGGTGATCCCGACCCCGGTCCCGATCAGGTCCGACTTGAGGGCGAAAGCGAAGCCGCGGACGCCGAACTTGGTCGCGTTGTAGATCGACGAGCGGGGGCTGGCCGCCTTGCCGGCGAGCGATCCGATCAGGACCAGCTTGCCGCTGCCGCGCTCGAGCATCATCGGCAGCAGGGCCTGGCTCAGCAGGATCGGTGATTCGAGGTTGATGCGCAGCATGCGGCTCACCTGCTCGTCGGTCAGCTCGGTCAGGCGACCGGTGCTGGGCAGGGCCGCGTTGGCGACCAGGCCGTCGACCGCCCCGGCCCGCCCGGCGAGCTCTTTGGCAGCCCCCGGCCGGGCGAGGTCGGCCGCCAGCACCGAGTGCCCGGAACCGGGCAGCTCGGCGGCCAGGGCTTGAAGCGCCTCCTCGTTCCTGCCCGAGAGAATCATCCCGGCGCCCGCGCCGGCCAGGGTCGACGCCATTGCGCGACCGAGACCACCGGTTGCACCCGTCAGCAGAATCTTCTTGCCGGTGATGTCCATGAAGCCAAACCTAGCACTGCCAAAGGGCTGGCCCCGGTTGCCCACGTTCGGGGGCCAAACCGGAAAAGTCCTGCTTGTAGGGGGGATTCGGGCAAGTGTTAGCGAATGACCTGCAGATGCTCTATTATCCCGCAGGTTCACAAACCGAGACGCCGAGTTCCTGACCTTCACATGGTCGGGAAGCGGGGGAACCAAGTTTTTGGGGCGAATCCACCGCCGAGGTGGAAGCGCAGGCTCCTTAAGAGCGCTAGCCCGACAGCTAACCCCGTAGGCCGACAAAGGAGATCGGTATCTACACGTTTCGCACAACTCAGAAGCTCAAACCGTCAGTAACGGCTGCCGCCGCCCTCGTCGGCCTCGCTTTCGCCCTCATCTTCGCCCTCGCACCCGCTAGCGCCTCCGCAGCCGGAACTTCCAGCGGCGGCATCACCATGAACAGCCCGGAAGCCATTCCGGTCAAGAAGGCCAAGATCGTCAACGGTCACGCCGTGGCGCCGTCCAGCGCGCCCCCTCGCGTCAAGAAGGTCATCGCCGCCGCCAACCGGATCGACGACAAGCCCTACATCTACGGTGGCGGACACGGCAGCTTCAAGGACAAAGGCTACGACTGCTCGGGTTCCGTCAGTTACGCCCTCCACGGCGGCAACTTCGTATCCAGCCCGATGCCTTCGACCGGCTACATGAACTGGAAGAAGCCCGGCGCTGGTAGCTGGATCACCGTCTACTCCAACCCCGGCCACATGTACATGGTCGTCGCCGGGCTTCGTTTCGACACTTCGATGACCGACGGTGACGGACCCGGCTGGAGTTCCAGCATGCGTTCGACCTCAGGCTCATTCAAGGCGCGTCACCCCAAGAGTTACTAGGCCGACACAGCGATACCAGTTGTTGAAACGCCCCGGAATTCCGGGGCGTTTCTCTTGCACGGGGTCGGTTCAGCCGCGCAAGTAGGGTTACGCCATGGAGAGAAGTAACGGCGGGTCCAAGCCCCCACCACCGCCGTTCACGGCCGAGCACGAAGAGCTGCGCGAGACGGTCCGCCGCTTCGTCGTCAAAGAGATCGCGCCCAACGTCGCGGAATGGGAAGAGCAGCGCGAGTTCCCGCGGGAGCTCTACCAGCGCTGCGGTGAGCTCGGCCTGCTCGGCCTGAAGTTTCCGGAGGAATACGGCGGCCAGGGTGGCACCCACCTGCACGACGCGATCTGGGTCGAAGAACTCTCCCGCCGCGGCGCCTCCGGCGGCGTCGCCGCCGGCCTGAACGCGCACAGTTCGATCGCCATGCCGCCAATCTTCCAGTTCGGCGACGAGTGGCAGCGGCAGCGCTGGGTCGTGCCCGGGATCAAGGGCGAGAAGATCGGTGCGCTGGGCATCACCGAGCCCGGCGCCGGGTCCGACGTCGCCTCGATCCGGACCACCGCCAAAAAGACGGAAGGCGGCTGGGTGGTCAACGGCAGCAAGACCTTCATCACCAACGGGGTGCGAGCCGATTTCCTGGTCTGCGCCTGCCGCACGACCGAAGAGGGCGGGCACGGTGGCATCTCGTTCCTCGTGCTCGAGAGCGCCATGCCCGGCTACGAGGTCACGGCCAAGCTGGAAAAACTGGGCTGGCACGCGTCCGATACCGGTGAGCTGGCCTTCACCGACGTCGAAGTCCCAGACAGCCACCTGCTCGGCCTTAGAGATCGCGGCTTCCAGCTGATCATGGCCAACTTCGCCTGGGAACGGTTACTGATGGCGATCGGCGCGGTCGGAGGAATGGACCGCCTGATCGAAGTCGCGATCGCCTACGCCAAGGAGCGCGAGGCCTTCGGCCGACCGATCGGCAACTTCCAGGCAATCCGCCACAAGATCGCCGACATGGCGACCAAAGCGGCAGCCTCCCGCACGCTGACCTACGACACCCTGCGCCGCTTCCATGAAGGCGAGGTCGTGATCAACGAGGTCTCGATGACCAAGCTGCTGACGCAGCGGTCACTGGTCGAAGTCGCCGACGACACCGTCCAGATCTTCGGTGGATACGGATACATGCGCGAGTACGAAGTCGAGCGTGCCCTGCGGGACGCGCGCCTCGGGCCGATCGGCGGCGGGACCGACGAGATCATGCGGGAGATCATCGGCAAGAACCTCGGACTCTGAGAAAAGCCGAAACTCCGCCTGCGCTCTGGTACTTTGAATGTGTCGTTTTCGGCAGCCACCAGGGAAGACAGGGAAACCAGCATGAACCGCATCACGCCGCGCAACGTCAAGATGGCCTGCGCACTCGTATTTTCGCTGCTGGGCCTGACCCTGTTCGCAGCGGTTCCGGCCCAGGCCTCGCCGATCCCCGGAGTCCGCCACTTCGACAACCCGGACACCGCTTCCGTTCCGGCCAGACAGATACGAGCGGAGTTGCGCGATCCTGCCCGGATCCCGCAGATCGTCGGCGGCAACAACACGACCGCCGAGAAGTACCCGTGGCAGGTCCTGATCACGGGCAACGGTTCCGCGTCCTGCGGCGGATCGCTGATCCACCCGCTGGTCATCCTCACCGCCGCCCACTGCATCGTCGACGAGCAGGGTGATTTCTATTCGGACCCCAACTTCTACACCGTCACTTTCACGGCCTACACCGGCCGCACCCTGACCTACGCCGGCGGCACCGAGCTGAGCATCAGTGACTTCTGGGTGACCAATGACTACAACCTTTCCACGCAGGAAAACGACTACGGGTTCATCACCCTGTCCTCCCCGGCGCCCGGCGCCCGGATCCTCCTGGCCGGCGCTGACGAGGCCGGCACTTGGGCAGCCGGGAACAAAGGCGTGGTGACCGGATACGGAGACACGTTCGAGGCCCCGGCAGGTACGCCTGGTCCCGGCAGTCCCTTCCTGAAGGAACTCACGGTTCCCATCCTCAAGGATTCGACCTGCGGAGCCGGCAACGTCTATGGCAATGCGTTCCATGCGGCTTCAATGCTCTGCGCCGGTTACCTGGCTGGGGGCCAGGACTCCTGCCAGGGCGACAGCGGCGGGCCGCTTCAGGTGCCGCTCGAAACCGGCGGTTACCGGCTCGCCGGAGTCGTCAGCTTCGGTACCGGCTGTGCCCGGGTCAACCGTCCCGGGATCTACACCCGGGTCGGCGAACCCGCGATCAGCAGCAGAATCGCCAATTTCGCCAATGAATACGAGAATTCGCTGGGCCTTCCGGCCAACCTCAAGTTCAAGGTGGTCGGCTCCGGTGCCAAGGCTCAGGGCTGCGCCGCCGCCACCGCCGACGCTTCGAAGAAAATCGACAAGGCCCTCAAGGCACAGAAGCAGCTGAAGCGTGCGAACAAGGCCGTCAAGCGGGCAAGGCACCGCTCGGCGTCGAAGCTGAGGGCCGCGAAGAAAAGGCAGCGGAAGGCGAAGCGAAAGTTCAACTACCTGCGAGACCGGGCGAACGCCTCGTACGACCACTACGCGAGCCTTTGCGGCGTCTCCTGAGATCGGCTGATTTCTCGACCCGCCCGCCCGACAACGTTATTGTCGACTTGTGAATAGATTCGGAACCCCCATCCTGCTCTGCCTCGCTGCCGCCTTCCTGCTGGTGACCGCTCCCGCTGACGCGGTGCCGATCGTGGCCACCCCGCCTTTGCCTTCGCTTCCCGCCTCGACAGGCTCAGCCTTCAAATCGACTCCGGTGGCCGGCCGGACCAAGGCCCCGCAGAATCCTTTCCTGGCCCCCAACCCGCTCAGCAGCATCCACAACGACACCTGGATGAGCGACACCTACCCCGGTCCCGGACCGCTGGGCCAGAACCTGGTCTCGGACTCGGAGGCCGCCCGGCCGGGCATCTGTTCGGCGATCACGTTCGACAGCCGCGGGCGCATCGTCACGGTCTGTCCGTCCGCCGCATTCGCGCCGCAAGCCCGGCTGATTGACCCCGACTCGCTCGGGGTCATCGACACTTATGAACTGCCCAACGCCGCCGACCTTCCCGGAACCAAGGCCTACCAGAACTTCTCCGGTGGTGGCTATTTCTTCCTCGACAAGCAGGACCGGATCTGGGTGGCCACCAAGACGAATCACCTCTTCGTCCTCGGACTGACTGCCGACGGCCACGGATTCAAGCTGGTCAAGGACTACGACCTGACCTCGAAGTACGACCCCGCGAAGGAGCGCATCAGCTCCGCCCTGCCTGACTTCAAGTCCCGGATCTGGATCGTCGGCAAGCAAACCGGACAGGTCGGCATCCTCGACCGGAAGACCGGCAAGATCAAGTCGATCAAGCTGAACGAGGAAATCCAGAATTCGTTCACGGTCGGCAGCGACGGGGTCTACATCGCTTCGGACAGGCGCATGTACCGCTTCGGAGTCACGAAGAAAGGCTTCCCCAAGGTCGAATGGAAGGTCAAGTACAAGAATTCCAAGGTGACCAAGCCGGGCCAGGCGGACGACGGCACCGGAACCACCCCGACCATCCTCAAGGGCGGCTACATCTCGATCACCGACAACGCCGACCCGATGAACGTCGTTGTGTACCGCACCGGCCTGAAGCTCCACGGGAAGAAGCGGGTCGTCTGCGAGGTGCCGGTCTTCGGCAAGGGAGCAAGCGCCACCGAGAACTCGCTGATCGGGACCGGCCGCTCGCTGATCGCCGAGAACAACTACGGCTACGCCGACATCTTCACCCCGGCCGGGCCGACCAACGTCACCGAGCCCGGCTTCGCCAGGGTCGACATCAAGAAGAACGGCCGCGGCTGCAAGAAGGTCTGGACCAATCACGATGTGCGCGCTCCCACGGCCGTGCCCAAGCTCTCGACCAAGACCGGTCTGATCTACACCTACACCCGGCCCCCGGACCCGAGCGGAGCCCAGGGCTACTACTGGACCGCGATCGACTACAAGACCGGGAAAACCGCTTGGACCAAGTACGCCGGATCGGGCTTCAGCTACAACAACAATTACTCGGGAATGGGCCTGGGTCCGGATGGCACCGCTTACGTCGGAGTGATCGGCGGCATGTTGTCGCTTAGAGACCAGTAGGAAGCGGCTCCCCGGGCGCCCACCCCTGCGATGTCGCAGAGGTTGGGCCAGCGAGATACGAAAAGTGGCCATATAGCGCTCACTTTCGGGATCTCGACGAATTAGGGCCTTCGAGACTCGGCTTTTTCAGAGTCCGTAAGCGGGTGGTTCCCGGTGGTCTCCTGGGTGCGCCTGCCGAGGAGTAAGCGAAGGTGGTGACGGGGGCGCACTTTCGTGCGTTCCCAAGGCTCCGAGCGTCGACGAAGGTCAGGCGTGCATAGGAGGCCACCGGGGGCCGGCCGCCACCCGGACCCACAGCTGAATCAGGTCCATCCCAAAGCCACTTCCACAGGGACGTACTCGCCGCCGACGCCCTCAGCTACTGGGGCGTGGGTGATCTTGCCGGCGGCTACGTTGATTCCTGGCAGCAGCCCGGGGTCCCTTGCGACTGCGGCCTCCAGTCCGTTGTCGGCCAGTGACAACGCGTACGGGAGCGTCGCGTTGGTCAGCGCGTTGGTCGAGGTGATCGGCACGGCCCCAGGCATGTTGGCAACGCAGTAGTGGACGATCCCGTCGACCTCGAAGACAGGGTCACGATGCGTGGTCGGCCGGGAGGTCTCGAAGCAGCCGCCCTGGTCGATCGCCACGTCGACAAGTACCGCGCCCGGCTTCATCAGGCTCAGCTGTTCGCGGTTGACCACGAACGGCGCCCGGGCCCCGTGGACCAGCACAGCGCCGATCACCAGGTCGGCGCGCGGCAGCAGCTCCTCGACCGCGAGGGTCGTGGAGTAGACGGTCGAGGCTTCGCGGCCGTAGTCGACGTCCAGCTCACGCAGGCGGTCGATCGACCGGTCGAGGATGAAGACGTCGGCGGCCATGCCCATGGCGATGAAGGCCGCGTTGGCTCCGACCACACCGCCGCCGATCACGACCACGGTCGCCGCGGCGACGCCCGGCACTCCGCCGAGCAGGATGCCGCGCCCACCGAGCGGCTTCTCCAGCATGAAGGCACCGGCCTGGGTCGCGATCTTGCCGGCGATCTCGCTCATCGGCGCCAGCAGCGGCAGCCGGCCTTCGGCGTCTTCGACGGTCTCGTAGGCGACGCAGGTGGCGCCCGATTCCTGGAGACCCCTGGTCTGCTCGGGGTCTGGCGCGAGGTGAAGGTAGGTGAAGAGCAGGTGCTCCGGCTTGAGCATCGTGATCTCCGAGGCCTGGAGCTCCTTGACGTGGAGGATCATCTCCCCCGCCTCGAACACGGCGGCGGCGTCAGCGACGATGCGTGCGCCCTGGGCCTCGAAGGCCGCGTCGGTGATCGCGCTGCCTTCGCCCGCAGTCGCCTCGATGAAGACTTCGTGTCCGTGCTCGGTCAGCTCGCGCACGCCGGCGGGCGTGATCGCGACCCGGTATTCGTCCTGCTTGATCTCCCTCGGAACTCCGACCTTCATGCCGGCTACCTCATTCTCTTTGAAGCCTCTTCGAGGACCGGTCGCAGGACGTCGTGGATCTCCTCGAACTGCTCGGTGTCGCAGATCAGCGGCGGAGCGAGCTGAATCACCGGGTCGCCACGATCGTCGGCCCGGCAGATGAGTCCGCGCCGGTAGAGCTCACCCGAGAGGAAGCCCCGCAGGAGCTCTTCTGCCTCGTCGTCCTCGAAGGATTCCTTGGTGCCCTGGTCCTTGACCAGCTCGATCGCCTGGAAGAATCCGGCACCGCGCACGTCGCCGACGATCGGGATGTCGCGAAGGGTCTCGAGCATGCCACGAAATTCTCCTTCTTTGTCCAGCACGTGCCCGTTGAGGTCTTCGCGCTCGAAGATATCGATGTTGGCCAGGGCCATTGCCGCGGCCACCGGGTGGCCGCCGAAAGTGAAGCCGTGAGCGAAAGAGTTATCGCCTTTCATGAAGGGTTCCGCCACTCTGTCGGAGGCAATCATCGCGCCCATCGGCGCGTAAGCCGAGGTCAGCCCCTTGGCCACGGTGACGATGTCCGGCTGGTATTCGAAACGCTCGCAGCCGAAATAATGGCCAAGACGGCCCCAGGCACAGATGACCTCGTCCGAAATCATCAGCACGTCGTACTTGTCGCAGATTTCCCGGACCCTCTGGAAGTAACCCTCCGGTGGGACGAAGCAGCCGCCGGCGTTCTGGACCGGCTCGAGGATAACCGCCGCGACAGTATCGGGACCTTCGAAGAGGATGCGTTCCTCGATCGCGTCTGCCGCCCAGATCTGCTCGCGATCTTCCGGCCAGCGGTAGATGTTCGTATTCGGAACGTGGCAACCACCCGGCGCGAGCGGCTCGAACTGCATGCGCAGATCGGTGATCCCGGTCGCGGACAGCGCACCGAGCGTGGTGCCGTGGTAGGCGACTTCACGGGCGATGTGCTTGGCCTTCTGGCCCTTGCCATGCATTCGGTGAAAGTTACGCGCGAGTTTCAGTGCCGACTCGACGGCCTCACCGCCGCCGCTGGTGAAGAAGACGCGATTGAGATCACCGGGAGCGAGAGAGGCGATCTTCGAAGCGAGTTCGATCGCGCGCGGATGAGCGTAGCTCCAGAGCACCGCGAAATCGAGTTCCTCTACCTGACGCGCCGCGGCCTCGCCGATCTCGGTGCGCCCATGGCCGGCGTTGCAGCAGAAGAGTCCGGAGAGGCCATCGAGATACCGATTGCCATGTTCATCCCAGACGTAAGCCCCGTCGCCTTTGACAAGGATCGGGATCTCATGCTCTTCGTTGTACCCGCCCATGCGGGAGAAGTGCATCCAGAGGTGCCTGCGTGCCTCAGCCTGCAGGTCGAGATTGGTGCCGGTCTGGCTCGGAATGACGGTTGACACGCGTTTCCTTTCTCTGTCCCGCCCAAAGGGACGGGAAAACTGGTGGTTCCAGTTCAACCTTAGACAGCGCCCGGGGGCAAGGCAAGCTGACGAAACGTTCAATGGACCGGAATCTTTACGTCGGGATGTATGAATTCAGCCCAACTCGTCTCGTGACCAACCGGAGCAATAGGGTGGACGCAACGCAACTGATTCGACGGGGGAGACGATGGAAGCCAACGCCGCAGCCGCCGATGCACCAGCAGTCGAAGATCCGGCGGGACTGAAGAAGGACGCCATCAGCTTCACCGACGGACTGGTGATCGCCCTCGCTTCGACCGCTCCCGCCTACTCGCTCGCGGCGGTCATCGGTTCGATCGTCGTGCTGGTCGGCCTGCAGGCCCCGGCCGCCCTGATCGTTTCCTTCGTTCCGATGTTCTTCATCGCCTCGGCCTTCTACTACATGAACAAGGCCGACCCTGACTGCGGCACCAGCTTCTCGTGGGTGACCCGGGCGATCGGCCCGCAATCCGGCTGGATGACCGGCTGGGCGATCTGCGTGACCGGCATCCTGGTCGTCGGCTCGCTGGCCGACGTCGCCGCCTATTCGTTCTACGACCTGATCGGAGCCGAAGGCCTCGCCGCTTCGGTCGGGTGGGTGACCGCGACCGCCGTGGTGCTGATGATCGTAATGACCGGCATCTGCGTCTGGGGCACCGAGATTTCAGCCAATTTGCAGAAGATCCTGATGGTCATGCAGCTTGTGCCGCTATTGCTCTTCGTTGCGGTAGCGCTCTGGAAGGTCTTCGCCGGGGACGCGCCGGGCGGTTCGGTCGAACCCGGCCTCAGCTGGTTCAACCCGTTTGCGATCGAAGGCACCGGGGCCCTGACTGGTGCCCTCCTGCTCGGAGTCTTCATTTACTGGGGCTGGGAGAGCGCAGTCAACCTCAACGAGGAGACGGGTGGCGACGTGACGAAGCCCGGCCTGGCCGGCGTGATCTCGACCACGATCCTGCTGGTCACCTACCTCGGAGTCGCGACCGCACTGGTCGCTTGGGGTGGGGTCAAGGGCGCGACCGGATTCGACGACGACGCGGCGATCCTCTCGACTTATGCCGACCAGGTACTCGGCGGCACGCTCGGGCCGCTGGTGCTGCTGGCCGTGGTCGTCTCGGCGCTCGCCTCGACCCAGACCACGATCCTGCCGGCGTCACGGACCTCGATGTCGATGGCGCGGGCCGAAGCGATGCCGAAAGCTTTCGGCGAAATCTCCAAGCGTTTCTTCACGCCGGTCGTCTCGACCGTGACCATCGGAGTCCTGGCGATCATCTGGTACCTGCCGGCCAAACTGATCAGCGAGAACTTCCTCTTCGATTCGCTCTCGGCTCTGTCACTGATGATCGCCTTCTACTACGCGTTCACCGGATTCGGCTGTGCTTTCTATTACCGCCACGAACTGCGCAAGTCGGTCAAGAACTTCCTCTTCGTCGGTGTGGCTCCGGTGATCGGTGCCCTGTTGCTGTCCTACCTCTTCATCAAGTCGTTGATCGACTGGTCCAACCCGGAGACCTCGGCTTCCGGTACCGCATCCTGGCTCGGCTTCGTTCCACCGGCAGTCATCGGCGTCGGTTTCCTGCTGCTTGGAGTGGTCCTGCTCTTCGCCTGGCGCTACCACCAGAAAGAACCCTTCTTCAAGCGCCGGCGCGAGATTGCCGATCCGCACCTGCTCGACTGAACGCAGCCGAACACATCGAATCGCTCCGCACTTTTCGGACCGCGGTCCAACGCTTTATAACGCTTCTCGGGAAACTCTGGACATACCGGGGTTGTCTGAGACGAGCGATATGGCATAGGTTTGAAAAACCGGTGCGATGTTCGACCACCGCGATGAACCAGCCCGTTCACCCCCGAGGAGAGAGGTTCGATGGAAAGCTCGGTAGACGCTCCGCCCGTCGATGGAGACGAAGGAACTTCGGTTGGCGCCGGTACGGCAGGCGTGCGACTGGAGGGTGTGACCAAACGGTTCGGCACCTTCGAAGCGGTCAAGGGGATGGATCTCGAGATCGCCGACGGAGAGTTCTTCACCATGCTCGGACCCAGCGGCTGCGGCAAGACGACGACCTTGAGAATGATCGCCGGCTTCGAGCAACCGACCGAAGGCAAGGTCCTGATCGACGGCGACGACGTCGCCGGTCAGCCGGCCTACAAACGGCCGACGAACACCGTCTTCCAGAGCTACGCGCTCTTCCCGCACATGAACCTCGAAGAGAACGTCGGTTTCGGCCTCAAGCGGCAGAGGGTCGGCAAGTCCGAAATCAAGTCGCGGGTCGCGGCCGAGCTCGAGCGTGTCGGCCTCTCGGCTGAAGCCAAGCGCAAGCCGTCACAGCTTTCGGGCGGACAGCAGCAGCGTGTCGCCCTCGCCCGGGCCCTGGTCAACCTGCCCAAGGTGCTGTTGCTCGACGAGCCGCTCGGCGCACTTGACCTCAAACTGCGCAAGGGACTCCAGGTCCAGCTGAAGAACACCCAGCGCGACGTCGGCATCACTTTCGTCTACGTCACTCACGACCAGGAAGAAGCGCTGACGATGTCCGACCGGATCGCGGTCATGAACGGCGGCCGGATCGAGCAATGCTCCGGCCCCGAAGACGTCTACGAGAGGCCGGCCTCGACCTTCGTCGCCGGCTTCATCGGCGTCTCCAACCTGCTGCCCGCGGCCACCGTCGGCTCGAATGAAGTCAAGCTCGACAGCGGCCCCACGATCTCGACCGGCGACGCCGCCCGCTTCTCGCCCAACGAACGCTGCTTCGCGGTCGTCCGGCCGGAGAAGCTGAGCGTCACGACTTCCGACCAGGCTCCAACTGACCGGCCGAGCATCGACGGCGTCATCGAGACTTCGCTCTACCTCGGCACCTCGACTCAGATGTCGATCGCGGTCGCCAACGACGTGAAGATGACCGTCCTCGTCCCGAACGCCAACGAAGCCGACCGCCAGCAGCTGCCCGGCGGCGGAGCCCGGGTCAAGCTCAGCTGGACCCCCGAAAACATGCACCTCGTCAGCCAGTCCCCTGACGACGCCCCAGCTCAAGTCGAGCCCACCGACAAAAACACTGAAGGAGACTCAAAGTGAAAACCGCTTCCACGAACAAGTCCATGAAACTTCTGCTTCTGGCTGCCCTCGCCCTTGTGGCGTCGATGGCCCTGGTCGCCTGTGGAGGCGGTGGCGGAATCTCGGAGGGCACCAATAACGACAACGTCACCACGGCCGAAGGTGGCGATCCGGCGGGCAACCTGACGATCTCGAACTGGCCACTCTACATCGACGGCAAGACCATCGACAACTTCGACAAGGAGACCGGCGCAACCACCAAGTACACCGAGGACGTCAACGACAACAATGAGTTCTTCGGCAAGGTCCAGCCGCTGCTGAGCCAGGGTGAGTCCGGCGGACGCGACATCGTCGTCGTCACCGACTGGATGGCCGAGAAGATGTACAAGCTCGGCTTCGTCCAGAACCTCGACAAGAAAAAGATCGCGACCGTCGAGAAGAACCTGATCCCGAGCCTGCAGAGCCCGACCTTCGATCCGGAACGCAATTACAGCGTGCCGTGGCAATCGGGCATGACCGGCCTGGTAGTGCGCAAGGACCTGGCACCGGACGTGACTTCGATCAACGACCTGTTCGACCCGAAGTACAAGGGCAAGGTCACGATGCTCTCCGAGATGCGCGACACGGTGCCGCTGGTCATGGCCGCGGACGGAATCGATCCGAAAGAAGCCACGACCCAGCAATGGCTCGACGCGATCGACAAGCTCAAGGAGAACGTCGACAACGGCCAGATCCGCCGCTTCACCGGCAACGACTTCGTCCAGGACCTCGCCAAGGGTGACGTCGTCGCCGCGATCGGCTGGTCCGGAGACGCGGTCCAGGCCCAGGCCGACAACGAGGACATCACCTACGTCCAGCCCGAGCAGGGTTGCTCGATCTGGTCGGACAACATGATGATCCCCGTCGGCGCACCGAACGCGGAGGCCGCTTACGAGTTCATGAACTACGTCTACGAGCCCGAGGTCCAGGCGAAGATCACCGAGTACGTGAACTACGTGAGCCCGGTGTCCGGCGTCAAGGAGATCCTCCAGAAGAGCGACCCCTCGATAGCCGACAACGAGCTGATCTTCCCGTCCTCGGAGTTCACGAAAAACTGCTTCGCCCAGGTCTCACCGCCCGGCAACGAAGCCGACGTGAAAGAAGTCGAACAGGCATTCCAGGACGTAGTGACCGGCTGACTGACGGAAAACGGCGCTGGCGGAGAAACTCACCGAGTGAGAAAACTTCGATGAAAACTCTCCGTCAGCGGCTGGTTCCTTACGGGCTGCTCGCCCCGGGCCTGATCTGGCTGATTCTGTTTTTCGTGGTTCCGATGTACTTCATGGGCGAGCTCTCACTGAAGACCGGCTCGCTGGAAAGCGGCTACCAGCTGACCTGGGCGACGGAGAACTACACCGACGCGATCTCCAACTACAGCACCCAGTTCGGCCGGGCCTTCTACTACGCCGGTGTGGCGACGATCCTGTCGCTGCTGATCGGTTATCCGCTGGCCTACGCGATCGCCTTCAAGGGCGGCCGGTGGAAGAACCTGATGCTGTTCGCGGTGATCGCGCCGTTCTTCACCACCTACCTGATCCGGACGATCGCCTGGAAGACGATCCTCGACGACGCCAGCCCGGTGGTCAGCGTCCTCAAGACACTCCACCTCGTGGCCCCGGACGGCCGGGTGCTGGCGACCAGCGGAGCGGTGATCGCCGGCCTGACCTACAACTTCCTGCCGTTCATGGTCCTGCCGCTCTACGCCTCGCTCGAACGCCTCGACCAGCGGTTCATCGAAGCCTCGAAGGACCTCTACGCGTCCGCCACCCAGACCTTCATCCGGGTCACCCTGCCACTGACCATGCCGGGCATCGTCGCCGGCGTTCTCCTGTGCTTCATCCCGGCCTCCGGTGACTACGTCAACTCGACCTTTCTCGGCGGCACCAACCAGGCGATGATCGGCAACGTGATCCAGTCGAAGTACCTGGTCGTCAACGACTACCCCGAAGCCGCGGCCCTGTCCTTCACCCTGATGGCGATCATCCTGGTCGCCCTGCTGCTCTACATCAAGTTCGCCGGTACCGAGGCCTTGATGGGCGAGGAGGAGGAGGCCACATGAACCGCGGACCGATCCGCTGGCTGCGGGAACACGGGGTGATGATCTTCGCGATCCTCGCCCTGGCCTACATGCTGATCCCGATCGCGGTGATCGCGTTGTTCTCGTTCAACGATCCCACCGGTCGATACAACTTCGAATGGGTCGGGTTCACCACCGAGTACTGGCAGCACCCGTTCAAGATCACCGAACTGACCGATGCGCTGGTCGTCAGCATCCGGCTGGCCTTCTTCACCGCGCTCGGCGCCACTGCGCTCGGCACCCTGATCGCCCTGGCCCTGGTCAGGTACCAGTTCTTCGGCCGCCGGGCAACAAATCTCCTAATTGTGATCCCGATGGCCACGCCGGAAGTCGTCATTGGCGCTTCACTGCTTTCATTCTTTCTCACTCTGGGCATATTCGACCTCGGCTTCACCACCCTGCTGATCGCGCACATCATGTTCTGCATCAGTTTCGTCGTGGTCGTCGTGCGCTCGCGCCTGATCGGCTTTGACCGCCGCCTCGAAGAAGCGGCCGCCGACCTCGGTTCGAAACCCCTGACCACGTTCCGCACCGTCACCCTGCCACTGCTCGCCCCGGGCGTCGCCGCCGCCGGAATGCTCTCCTTCGCGCTCTCGATCGACGACTTCGTCATCTCGAACTTCAACTCCGGCGCCGAAGTCACCTTCCCGCTCTACATCTTCGGCGCCAACCAGCGAGGTATCCCGGTCGAAGTCAACGTGATCGCAACCATGCTCTTCACGGTCACGGTGATCGCCATGCTCGCAGTGATAATCCAGCAGCGCCGCGCCGAAAAGATGGCGGACAAACGCGCTGATGATGCCAAGACATCTGCAGTTTCCCTGCCTATTTAGGCCGGTCTACCGCGGGCGGCGACCTCGGTTGGGCTCTGCGAGATCCATGTAGTCGGGGTTCTTTGCCGCGTTCAGTGCATATAGGACTAAAACGCGGCAAAGAAACCGTGGCACAAGGTTCGACCGGACCTTCGACGCCTAATCACCGGGAGCTCGGTACCGAAGGCCTCGACGCCTTCCGCGAGGCCAAGCACATCCACATGGACTCGGTGATCGAGGTCAAGGACTGGTGGTACCCCTACGGGTAGCAGCGGTTCGCGGGGCCTCCGTGCCCCTTGCGAACGGCGAATTTCCGGTGAAACCTAGGCGTTGCTGGCGCTACCGCATTCGGTGATTCCGTAGTCGTCAGCGATCTTGTCGCTCTTGACCTGCAATTCGTCGATCTGCGCGCCCAGGTCTTTGATCTTCGTGTCATCGCCATCAGCGACGGCATCGACCAACTGGTCGCTGATTTCCGACTGGTCATCATTCAGCGACAGGTACTCGTCGATCGTGGCCTGATCCTCCTCCGGGGGAGTGAGTGCCTTGAGCTCGTCGAGCGCGGTGTTGATCTTGTCGTTGCCATCAGAAAGGGTTATAGACGCCGCTTCGTATTCACCGGACCCGTACGACGAGCTGAAGTCATCTCCGAGCCCTGCGACGTCCGCTGTGAGGTTGGAGCAGATCTCGTTTGCCTGGGCGATGTAGTCATCCTTCGACAGGGCATCGCTGGAACTGTCGTCGCTGCTGCCGCCACAACCGGCGACTCCTGCTGCAACTAGGACTGCGCCGACGCCGATCAAGGCGATCCGACTGGAAATTCGACTCATTTAATTCTCCCGACTGGTGGAGTGGACGATTGACCCACCCTACCCCTTAGCCGGGGCAGATCCAACCGGATTACAGTGCGTCTTCTCCGGTGCCGCACTGGTTGAATCCGTAGTCATCGGCCAGCCGGTTCCGCCGGTCCTCGAGCAGGTCACCTTCCTTCTCGGCCACGTCCGACGCTTCGTGGTCCTCGAGCTTGACCGCGTCGGCGATCCTCGTGTCGAGCTCGTTCAGCTGCTTGCTGAGCGACACGTACTCGTCGATCGTCACCTGATCGGCTTCGGGCGGGTCGATCGCCTCGATCTGTTCGATCGTCGCCGCCTCGGTGGTCTGGAGCCCGGTGACGACGGCGGCCGCGGCGGCGTAGTCGTCGTCCTTGATCGCGTCCTGGAAATCGGCCGCGGCCTGAGCCGTGCGGCGGTCGTCGGCGGCACAGAGCCGGTCGACCTTGGCGATGAAGTCCTCCTTCAGCGTCGGCGGCGCGTCTTCGCTGCCGCAGCCCGCCACCAGGCCGGCCAGGACGAGCGCCAGACAACCGAGGGTGGTCATTCGCAGGGGCATGAACCTCATTATTCAGGTCGGGCCGGGCAGACTGCGGCCCAGTCCCGGACTAGACTCGATCCATGAGCGATCAGGATCAGACTCCTTACGTGGATGCCCTCCTCGAATACACGCAGAGCGACCCCGGGCGCTTCAACGTGCCCGGTCACCAGGGTGGCACGGGGGCCGACGACTCGCTCCACCTCCTGGTCGGCCAGACCGCGCTGCTCGATGACATCCCCGCCCTGATCGAGGGCATCGACGTCGGCGACCCCAACCCGTTCCAGGCGGCCCAGAAGCTGGCCGCCGAGGCCTGGGGCGCCCAGCGCACCTGGTTCCTGATGAACGGCGCATCCCAGGGCAACCAGGCGATGTGCATGGCCGTGGCCCACATGGGCGGTGAGCTGGTCGTCCAGCGGAACGTCCACTCGTCGGTGATCGACGGCATGATCATGGCCGGCCTCAAGCCGACCTTTGCCGCGCCCGAGATCGACCCCGAGCTCGGCGTGGCCCACTGCCTCACACCCGATTCACTGAACGACGCCCTCGACCGCTGTCCGGATGCGGCCGCCGCGATGATCGTCTCGCCGACCTACTTCGGGGCCAGCGCCGATGTCGCGGCGCTCGCCGAAGTCGCCCACGCCCGCAACCTCCCCCTGGTCGTCGACGAAGCCTGGGGAGCCCACCTGCACTTCCATCCGGCACTGCCCCAGGATGCGCTCGACGCCGGCGGCGACCTGGTCATCTCCTCGACCCACAAGATCGTCGGCAGCCTGACCCAGTCGGCGATGATCCACCTCGGCTCGGACCGATTCGACGGTGCGATCGTCGACCGCTGCATCAGCATGACCGAGTCGACCAGTCCCAACTCGCTGCTTTGCGGATCGCTCGACGCTGCCCGCCGGCAGGCGGCGATTCACGGCGAGGAGATGCTCGGTGAGACGATCGCCGTGCTCGCCGACACCCGAACCGCGATCAAGGAGATTCCGGGGCTCGACGTGCTCGACGAGCGGCTGCTGGACCGCGAGAGCATCAAGGGCTGGGATCCGCTGCGGCTGACCATCGACGTGCGCGGCACCGGCGCCAGCGGTTACCGGATCGCGACGCTGGCGCGGGAGCTGGCCAACGTGAACCTCGAACTCGCCTCGGACACCGTCGCCGTCGCCGTCTTCGGCATGGGGACCGGCACCCCGGCCCGGGCCCGGCGCCTGATCGACGGCATCGCCGCCGCTGTCGAACACCTCGAGGCCGAACCGCCGGCGACCAAACCCGAGTTTTCACCGCCGCCACCGTGGGGCGAACCGGCGATGACCCCGCGGGAGGCCTTCCTCGGCCAGCAGGAAGTCGTGCCGTTCAGCCAGGCCGAAGGCCGTATCGCCGCTGAACCGCTGGCCACCTATCCCCCCGGGATCCCGAACGTGCTGCCCGGCGAGATCCTCACCCGCGAGACACTCGACTTCATCACCGACTCGATCGACCACGGCGGCTACGTGCGTGGTGCCGCCGACCGCGAACTGACCACCCTGCGGGTCGTCGCCGGATAGTCCTTGACAGATTCCCCTCGCTTTTCTTGGCTAACGCTGTTAGGCTAATGCCGTTAGCTAAACTAGAAGGAGTCGACATGAGGGAAATCAGAACAGAAACAGTCATTGACGCCAGCCCCGAGAAGGTGTGGCAGGAACTCACTGACCTGGAGTCCTGGCCGGAATGGAACCCCTTCATCCCGGAAGCGAGCGGAGAGATCCGGGACTGCAGCCGGCTGACCCTGCGGATGACGCCGCCCGACGGTCGCCCGATGACCTTCAAGCCACGGGTCACGAAGACCGACACAGGGCGGGAACTGCGCTGGATCGGACACCTCGGCGTGCGCGGAATCTTCGACGGCGAGCACTACTTCCGGCTCGAAGAGCTGCCCGACGGACGGACCCGGCTGCTCCACGGAGAGAAGTTCACCGGAATCACGGTCGGCCTGTTCGGCGGCATGCTGCAAAAGACCGAGCACGGCTTCGGACAGTTGAACGAAGCGCTGCGCGAACGCTGTGAGGTTGCGTCGTGACGGAACGCCCGGACCGACGGGAACAGATCGTCTCGGTTTCCAGAAAGCTGCTCGAAGACGACGGCCCGGATGCCCTGACCATGAGGAACCTCGCGTCGGAGATGGGCATCAAGGCGCCGTCCCTCTACAAACACGTGCGAAACCGCCACGAGATCGAGACCCTGCTGAGCGAGCGGGCCCTGGCCGAAATCGGTCAGGCGACCGTCGTCGCGGGCCCTGACCTCGAATCGATCGCCGCGGCATATCGGGCGTGGGCCCGGGCCAACCCGGCGCTGTACCAGCTGGCCACCTCGACCCCACTCGACCGGGAAGGAATTACTGAAGGTGTCGAGCAGTCCGCCGAAAACCCCCTGCTCGACGCGCTTGACAACGATCGCGACCGGGCCCGGGCCTGCTGGGCGATGGCCCACGGCCTCGTCGAACTGGAGCTGAACGACCGTTTCCCGCCAGGCGCCGACATCGATGCCGCGTGGCAATCAGGCATTTCCGCCATGATCCCCCGGTGAGCGAACCTGCGGAAATCCCGGAAGGTCGACAGGAGCTCGCCGCATGGGCTGCTGCCCACAGCCTCTACTTCCGTGAAACCAGCTTCGCCCTGCCGGAAGCGACCCAGCTGTTGCGCCATGGCTTCATGAAGGAAGTAACCGGCTTCGTCCGCGGCGACCTGCCCGGTGACCTCAAGGATTCGTGGCTGGCCCATGTCTCCTACGTGTTCACGGGCACGAACGACCTCAAGCGCAGCCCCTTCACCCTGGTGCTGATCCAGGCACCGGACAGCCTTGGCTTCGCTCAGCGCGTCCTCCTGCATGACCATGACCTGAGTGAGCAGGACATGGACAATCCGGACTCCGACCGTCAGGTCATCGAAGCTCCGGACCGGTCGGTGACGCTGGAAAGCGAGCAGTGCCTCGAGCGCTACGCGCTGTTCACCGACAACGACCAGGAAGAAAATTCGGTCTGGCGGCTCTTCGCCCCCACCCTGATCGACTGGCTGACCCACCAGCGCCTACCGGGCCTCACACATCGAGACCTTCCTGCCCGGCGAGATCGCCCACGCCGCCGCCGGCCCGGCCGGCGGCCCCTGGCAGGACACCTTTCTCGTGTTCACCGACAACGCCGAGTACGACACGATGGGCTGGATCGTCCTGGTCGCCGGCGGCCGCTCGCCGATGCTCGGCCGGGGCCTGCTGCCGACCGGAGTCTCGGCCGAACGCGGCCTGGTCAAGATGAATTCCGACGGCCGCTCACTGATCTTCTCGGCCCTCGACGGCGGCCCCAGGGATCGAAACGCCGAGGAACTCGGAGAGTTCCTCGGCGCCTGTCAACAAGTGCTCGGCTCGGCCTAGTTCCCGGTTCCGGGATTGCGCTCGATCAGTTCGACCCGGTAGTCGTCGGGGTCGCGGACGAAGCAGAGCCGGGAGCCGCCCTCACTCACTGTGTAGGGCGGTCTCTCCGGCGTGATTCCGTCAGCTGCAAGCTGTTCCAGGGCGCCGTCCAGGTTGGCGACTGTCAGTGCGATGTGTCCGTAACCGGTGCCGATCTCGTAGGGCTCCGTCCGGTCGTGGTTCCAGGTCAGCTCCAGCTTCGGCCCGTCACCTTCGAAGCCCATGAAGATGTTGATCGCTTCGTCGCGGATCGGCAGACGGCGCATCTCCACCAGGCCGAGCTTTTCGTAGAAGGCGACCGAACGGTCGATCTCGAGAATCCGGTAGCACGTGTGGATCAGTTCGGACATACCCTGACCTTATCCGGCGGCGTCCGGCAAGTTGGACTTTTCTGGCCGAACGATGTGCATAGATAGTCTGGCCAGATGTCCACTTATGAGCGCATCGCCGAACTCCCGCTGGAAATCGATTCTTACGCGCTGGAGACCTTGAGTTACTCGCCGGGTCCGGAGTTCGAGCGCCTGACCACAGTGATCCAGATCAGCCACGACGGCCTGACCGGCAACGGCGAAGACGTCACTTATGAAGGTCTTGACGCGATCGCGCTGGCCGACGCCGGCAGTTACCTCGACCTGACCGGCCCGCGCACGATCGGCGAGTTCTGCGAACTGATGGGCACCACCGACCTCTTCCCGGTGGCGCCCGAGCGCGAGGTCTCCCGGAACTACCGGCGCTGGGCCTTCGAATCGGCCGCGGTCGACCTCGCCTGCAAGCAGGCCGACACGGACCTCGCCGCGGTCCTCGGCCGCGAGCTGTCCCCGCTGACCTTCGTCGCGTCGATGGGCCTCGGCGGCGGACCTGGCGGCAAGCAGTCCGACGTCGGCCTGCTCGAGGCCAAGCTCGATCGTTACCCGAGTCTCAAGTTCAAGCTCGATCCGGCCCTCGACTGGGACCAGGACCTGATCGACAAGCTGGTCGCCACCGGGGCCGTGAACACGCTCGACCTCAAGGGCCAGTACAAAGGCACGCCAGTCGACATCGAGACCGACCCACAGCTCTACCAGCGGCTGGTCGACGCTTTCCCCGATGCCTGGTTCGAGGATCCGGACCTTACCGACGAGACGCGCGAAGTCCTCAGGCCGATCATGGACCGGGTGACCTGGGACGCGCCGATCCATTCGGTCGCCGACATCCAGGCGCTCGAATACAAGCCGAAGGTGATCAACATCAAGCCTTCGCGGTTGGGTGGGCTCGAGTCGCTGCTGAACGCCTATGACTACTGCGCGGCCGAAGGCATCACCGCGTACGGCGGCGGGCAGTGGGAACTCGGTGTCGGACGGGACCAGATCCAGTACCTGGCCGCCCTCATCCATCCCGATGCACCGAACGACACCGCCCCGCGCGGCTACAACTCCCCCAAGCCGGAGCCGGGCCTGCCGGTCAGCCCGATGGAAGTCCCCTCAATCGGCTTTGGAATCCCTAATTGAGGCTTAGCAACAGCTAACTGGCTGGATGGCAGACCGAAGCCGCGACCTGCTGTACGGTAGGTGAAATCCTCGAACCAGCGGAGTTGAAAAGTGGTTAAGAAAAAGAAGAGTTTCGGGTCGGCCCTGAACGCCCAGATTTCGAACGAGTTTGCGGCGTCGCAGCAGTACGTGGCGATGGCCGTCTACTACGACGCAAGCACCCTGCCCCGTCTCGCCGCGTTCTTCTACCGCCAGGCACTCGAGGAACGTGAGCACGCGATGATGATGGTGCAGTATCTGCTCGACGTTGACGAAAAGGTAGACATCCCCGACGTCAAGGCACAGGCCACGCAGTTCGACGACCCGATCACCCCGGTCGAGGCCGCGCTCGCCCAGGAAGAGCGTGTCTCCGAGGAGATCTACGGCCTCTTCCAACTGGCTCGCGAGCTCAAGGACTACCGGGCCGAGCATTTCCTTCAGTGGTTCGTCAAGGAACAGGTCGAGGAAGTCGCGCTGATGGGCGACCTGCTCAACGTGGTCGAGCGCTCGAAGGACAACATGCTGCTGGCCGAGGAATACATCGCCCGCGAGGGTCTCGGAGAAGAAGGCGACGACCCCACTGCACCTCCGGCGGCTGGCGGAGGCTGAACCACCCTTCAATCTCCTGCGCTACTCTCCGGCACAGAGGTGACCGCGACGGCGACCGGAAGCAACACCAAGACCCGCAGCTCGGCCGACACGATCAAGATCAACCCGGCCCTGAACGCGGCCGCGACCGTCCAGTCGCGGACTTACGAAGGCGCGACGGTCAACGTCACGACGACGGGTGGATCCGGCAAGCTGATCGGCGCCGTCTGGACCTGCCAGGACGGCGGGAAGGTGAGCGGTCCGACCGCAACCTGCGCCAGCAAAGATGCCGGTACGGCCACGGTTACCGCTGCCGACGGCGCGGGCAATACAGCCACCGCGTCTGTCGCCATCGCAGCTGCACCGCCGAAGCCCGCCTGCAAGCAGCCCGGATCGATCAAGGCCGGCAAGGCCAGGAGGGTCAAGCTCCGGATGAAGGTCACGAAGAAGGCCGCAAGGAAGACGAAAGTCAAGATCGAAGTGACCGCTTCGAAGACCAAGAAGGTAACCCGCACCGTGACCTGCAAGGCGAAGGCCGGCAAGACCGGTAGCGCCAAGTAGCAAGGGACAAGGCACCGGTTTGGCTTAACTGGCCAAACCGGTGTTTGATTTTCTGATTTGCCGATACAACATCACGGCTAACGGGTTGCGAAGCCCCGGGGCTTATCGTTTGGATCCATGTCAGATCAACGCTCCCGGCCCAACGACGACACCCGCATCGAGCCCGACGAGCTCGAGGCCGCCCTGCGGGTTTTCGAGAAGCTCGACCGCCTGCCTGTCGAACACCCTGACTCAATCAAGGTCCAGCAGGCGACCGCCGGTCTCTACAAGTCGGTGAAGCAGCGCCGCCGGCTCGAAAAGCGGCGCGAGCAGCTCGAACACGACGCACGGGTCACCGCCCTGACCGCCACTGCCGCTCCGGGCCGGATCGACGACGAGACCGAGGGCCTGCCGCTCGTCTCCGAGGCCGAAGGCGCGATCGCCGGGGTCCTGATCGAGCCGCGCGCCTGTTACATCTGCAAGCAGCCGTATAACCGGGTCGACGCCTTCTACCACCAGCTCTGCCCGAACTGTGCAGCTTTCAACCACGCCCGGCGCGACGCAACCACGGACCTGTCAGGAAAGCGGGCGCTGCTCACCGGCGGCCGCGCCAAGATCGGCATGTACATCGCCCTGCGCCTGTTGCGCGACGGCGCCTACACCACGATCACGACCCGCTTCCCGAACGACGCCGTCCGGCGGTTCAAGGCGATGCCCGACAGCGCCGACTGGATCGACCGGCTCGATGTGGTCGGCATCGACCTGCGCGACCCCGGCCAGGTGATCGACCTGGCCGCGCACGTCGCCGCCCGGGGATCGCTCGACATCCTGATCAACAACGCCTGCCAGACCGTGCGTCGCACGGCCGAAGCCTACGGACCGCTGGTCGCGGCCGAACGCGGAGAGTTGCCGCCCGGGAAGCTGCCTTCAATCGAAACCTTCACCCGGCCTGACAAGGAAGGTCACCACCACCTCACTTCCGGATCGAGCGACCACTGGGCGCCGACCCCGCACGCGCTGACCGCGATGTCCCTGACCGCCGGGTCGGCCAACTTCGACCTGGTCGAAGAGGAACGGGCGATCGACGCCGGCGGGCTGGTGCCGGACCGGGTCGACACCAACAGCTGGATCCAGCCGGTGAACGAGGTCGACCCGGTCGAGTTGCTGGAGGTCCAGCTCTGCAACATGACCGCGCCCTTCATCCTGATCAGCCGGCTGCGGGAATCGATGGCGGCCTCCGAAGCGAGGCGCACCTACGTCGTGAACGTCTCCGCGATGGAGGGCCAGTTCTCCCGCGGATACAAGGGACCCGGCCATCCACACACCAACATGGCCAAGGCCGCTCTCAACATGCTGACCCGGACCAGCGCTCAGGAGATGCTCGAGAAAGACAACATTCTCATGACCGCAGTGGACACCGGCTGGATCACCGACGAGCGCCCGCACACGATGAAGAAGCGCCTCGCCGAAGACGGTTTCCACGCGCCGCTCGACCTGGTCGACGGCGCCGCCCGTGTCTACGACCCGATCATCCGGGGAGAAAAAGGCGAAGACATCCACGGCGTCTTCCTCAAGGACTACAAAGTCTCCGACTGGTAAGGACGTCCGGGTCAAAAACAACCCGGAGGTCCAAAAAGCGGGAGCGACGGGACTTGAACCCGCGGCCTCTGGCGTGACAGGCCAGCGCTCTAACCAACTGAGCTACGCCCCCGTAGGACACCGGCTGTAAACCGGAGCCGGGATTATCGCAATGTCACGCGTTTCCTGTCAGGACAGTGTCCCGAGTCCATAAGCTGGCCGCATGCAACTCGTCACTTTCGAATCCGACAACGGGCCGCGCGCCGGCGTTCTCACCCCCGACGGCATCTACGACGCCTGGGACGTGATCGATCACCCGACCCGATCGAGCCTTCGTGAACTCATCCACGAAGACCGGATCGCCGAGGTCGGCGAGCGCATCGAAGCCGGGACCACAGTCGAGCCGGTCGACCCCGCCTCGGTCCGGATCCACGCGCCGATCCCCGACCCGGACAAGATCATTTGTGTCGGCCTGAACTACAAAAAGCACGCCGAGGAGACCGGCCAGGACCTGCCCAAGGCGCCGATCATCTTCGGCAAGTACCGGAATGCCCTGGTCGGCGACGGCGCCACCGTCACCCTGCCCGAAGCAAGCACCAAGGTCGACTACGAAGCCGAAGTCGCAGTGGTGATCGGGCGCCGGGCCAAAGACGTCTCGGTCGAAGACGCGCTCGAGCACGTCGCCGGCTACACCCTGCTGAATGACCTTTCGGCCCGGGACCTCCAGGGCCTCACCTCGCAGTGGATGGCCGGCAAGGTCTTCGACGGCTCGGCTCCCTGTGGGCCCGCGATGTTGACCCCCGACGAAGTCGGCCCGCACGACGGGATCGGCATCTCCCTCATCCTGAACGGCGAGGAAATGCAGAACTCGTCCACTGACGACCTGATCTTCTCGATCCCCGAGTTGATCAGCCAGCTCTCTCATTGGCTGACCCTCGAACCCGGCGACATCATCTCGACCGGCACCCCTTCGGGAGTCGGCATGGCCCGTCAGCCGTGGGTCTGGCTCGAGGATGGCGATGACGTCACCGTGGCTTCGCCCCAGCTGGGTGAGCTGAAAACGAAAATCGCCCGGTAGCTGTCACGCCGGATAGCGACGGCCGGGTTACTTGCCGGGATGAGAAGCCCCGGATTCAGCCCCGGCGAGTTCGTTGCGCTTCATCGGCAGGTTCGCCGAGAGCGGCGCACCCGACGGCGTGGCGGAGATTCCGGCGCCGAGCCCGCGTGAGCGGGTTCCCGACCAGCGCACGCGCACCGGCCTCACCTTGAGCAGGCGGTTCCAGGTCTGCGTTCCGGAGACACCGTCGGCCACCAGGTCGTGCTTGCCCTGGAATTTCTTCACGCCACGAATGGTCTTCCTGCCGTAGATCCCGGTGACCGGGACCTCGATGCCGGCACCATTCAGGTGCTGTTGCAGCCAGACCACCATGTCACCGCGGCTGCCGCTCTCCATGACCGGCTTTTCCCGGACTTCCTGGTAGTGCTTGTAGGGGCCGGGAAGGGTCCGGCCGAGCACTTTCCATTCGTTGCCGTTGGTCTCCTGCCACGACCACCAGCTCGGCGCCGTGCCGTAGTTCTCCGCGTAACGCCGGAAAGCGATCAGCTCCTTGGCGCGGGGGTCCTCGTAGGTCTGGCCGACCGGGTAGATGTTTCGCTTGTAAAGGTCGTTGTCAAGCCAGGTGACAGCAATGGCCTCGCGGACCGTGTCGCCGATCGCGTCCCAGTAGACCTGCGGCATGTTGTCCGACGCGGCACCCGGCCCGAGGAACACGGAATACGGGAAGGCCGGGTGGTAGTGCCCGTAAGGAAAAGTGCTCAGCGCGATCGGGAACCTGTTGCCGACCTTCCCGCGCAGCTTGCGGATGTAACGGTCGGCGCCGGAATAGTTGCCTTCGTATTCGGTCTCGGCGTCGATCACGAAACAATCGGCGCCTCGCCGCTCGGCCGCCGCGGAGACTTTGGCCTCGCGTCCCGGCCCCCGACCGTAGACGTACTGCCAGCCACAGACGTCGAGGCCGGCCCGGTGAAAGCGCCGGACGATGTGTTTGTTGAACTGGCTCCAGGTGTCGGTGCCGTCACCGGACTTGATGTAGAGCGTCTTGATGCCGGACTGGCGGGCCCGCTTGATGATCTTGGCCGTGTCACCGCCCTCGGAGCTGTCGACGTACCAGATCCACATGCCGTGATGGTCAAAGGGGGAAGCGGCCGCTTTCGGGGCAGGAGCGAACATCAGTGCCACCAGCAGAAGCAGCGGCAGGATCAAGACTGGGACCGGAAAGCGCCGGCTACCTGAGAAAGTCATCGGGTTCTGAAACACGTCTCCTGCGGATTCGGTGCGATTTCGTAGTAACCTTTCCACAGGGAGCGGTACCAACACTTTTTGCGTCGTTCCGTGGGAGGAATCTTTGATGCGTCGTTTCGTGACTCTTTTTGTTGCCCTTTTGGCCGGCATCGTGATCTCCGCCTGTCTGACGGGCATTGCTACGGCCAAGGGCAGCGAAGGCGCCACCGCTTCGAAGGCCAAACCGGGAAAGAAGAAGCACAAGAAGAAACGCCGGAACGTCAAGCCCCGGGTCGCGATCCTGAACAACAACGCGACCGGACTTGCCCGCGGCAACTTCAAGGTCCGGGTCGTTTCCCCGCCGAAGACCAAAGTGCGGCTCAGCTCGACCTCGAGCACCTACGACGTGCCGAAGAGCCAGCTGACCAAGGGCAAGACCGTGAAGATCGGCCGCAAGGGCCGACGCATCGTCGTACTGAAGCTGATCAGCAATTCCCAGTCCTCGGTCAAGAACTGCGAGGCACGAACGCTCACGGTCACCGCGAAGCGCGGCAAGCGCCAGGCGAAGGCCACCAGGTCGATGAACCGGAACAGCGCCGACTGCAAGCTGGCGCCGGTCGACGTCGCGAGGCCCGAGTGTGACTTCATCGCGCAGCCGAAGGAAGGCATGTGCATGCTGCCTTTCCCGAACGACTACTACACCAGGGACGACAGCTCGAGCCCGACCGGCAAGCGCATCAAGTTCACCTCCGGCGGCATGCCGCAGAACGTTGGTGGCACGCCGATCAGTCCCGCCGCCTTCCTGGCTTCGGACGGTTTCAGCCAGGGCCAGGGCATCATCCTCAAGGTCCCGGGAATCGACAACGCCGCGGATGTGACCGAGAACGACATGGTGCCGCTCGACCACCTGGGCCGCTACTCCGAGCCCGACCAGAAGGTCGTCGTGATCGACACCGACACCGGCAAGCGCTGGCCGATCTGGGCTCAGATCGATTCGAACGCGGCCGACCCCACCAAGGCGGCGCTGATGATCAGCCCGGCGATGAACTTCAAGGCGAAGGGCCATTACGTCGTCGCCCTGCGCAACCTGACCAACGGCGCCGGCACGCTGCTCACGCCGCCGTCGGCCTTCCGCTACTACCGGGATGACCTGCCGTCGGACCAGGCCGCTGTCAACGCCCGGCGCGACCATTTCGAAGGCATCTTCGACACGCTCAAGGGGGCGGGGATCAAGCGCTCCGAGCTCTACCTCGCCTGGGACTTCACGGTCGCCAGCGACGAGAACAACTTCGAGCGTGCACTCCACATGCGCGATCAGGCATTCCGTTCCCTCGGCGACAAGACGATGGCCGACGAGATCGTCCAAGGCGACTCTCCCGACTTCACCATCACCGACCCGAACGCCGGTGACCTAGGCCCGCAGATCGCCCGCCACATCAAAGGCACCTACAAGGTTCCCTGCTTCCTGACCGAGGACTGCGAACCCGGGGGGTTGCTCGACCTTGACTCGAACGGAATGCCCCAGCGCATCGGCACCTACGACGCCAAGTTCGAATGCATCGTGCCGCCGGTCGGCGTGACCGGTGCGGACCCGCCGACGCTGCGGCCGATGGTCTTCGGCCACGGCCTGCTGGGCACCGCCAGCCAGGTGACCGGCAGCATTGGGCCGGACCTCGCCCAGGACCACTCGATGATCTCCTGCGCCACCGACGAGATCGGCATGGCGAGCGAGGACCTGCCTCACGTGGCCCAGGCGCTGACCAACCTGTCCGGTTTCTCCGTGATCCCGGACCGGCTGCAGCAGGGCTTGATCAACGAGCTCTTCCTGGCCAGGTTGATGTACCACCCGGACGGCCTCGGGACCGATACGAACTTCCAGTATCTGGGGGATTCGGTCATCCGCACGGACAACGTCTACTACCTGGGTGCCAGCCAGGGAGCAATCATGGGCGGTCCGCTGACCGCGCTTTCGCCAGACTTCACCCAGTCGGCGATGGTCGTCGGCGGCATGAACTACTCGAACCTGCTCCACCGGTCGACCGACTGGCCGGCCTACGGAGTTCTGTTCGAGGCGTCCTACCCGGACGAGCTGGCGGAGCCGCTGGCTCTCAACCTGGTCCAGATGCTCTGGGACCGCGGCGAGCCGAACGGTTACGCGCACCGGATGACCGACAACCCGCCGCCGAATACGCCCAAGCACCGGGTCAATCTGATCGTGGCGGTCGGGGACCACCAGGTCTCCAACTTCACCAGTGACATCGAGGCGAGGACCGCCGGATTCGTGACCAACCCCGGCACGATCAGTGACGAGCGGTGGCCGAACTACGACGAACTGTGGAACGTGCCGCGACTGACCGCCGGCGACTACCCGTATACCGGCTCGACCATCACCTACTACGACACGGGCCCGTTCCGGACGAACCCGCTCGACCTGGCCGGTGACAACATCGGCACCGGCACCCCGCCGATCCCGAATCTGGCGCCGACCTCCCTCTGGGAGGATCCGCACGGGGCACCCCGGGGAGCCGAAGGACCGGTGGAGATGATCCACACGTTCTTCGACCCCAGCGGTTACGTCAATGACCTCTGCGGTGGCGAAGCGTGTATCGGCAGCGAGTGGGATGGCAACTTCGACGCCATCATCCCCGCCCACTGAGCAAGAGGCCGAAAGCTGAATGAAAGGCGCCCCGCGAGAGCGGGGCGTTTTTCATGCTGTGGTGCTGCCTACCGCGGCCGGTAGATCATCTCGTTGCCGAGCAGTTCCGAGACGGTGACCAGCTTGTAGCCGCGGTGCCGGAGCCGGCTGATCCCGGCGGAGAGGGCATCGACAGTCTGGCTGCGCGGTCCACCGCCGTCGTGCATTAGGACGATCGATCCGGAGCGGGCGCTGGAGATGGTGTTGAGGATCGACCCGGAACCGGGGAGCTGCCAGTCGTTCGTGTCGCGGTCCCAGTTCACGGTCTTCACCTTGCTGGCCCGGGCAGCGCTTAGCACCGCGGAGTTGACCGCACCGCCCGGCGGCCGGAAGAGGCAGGGCTTGAACCCGGTCCGGCTCTTGATCACATGGTTGGTCTGACGAATATCCGCTGTCCCGGGATACGCGCCGTGATGCATCGTGTGGTTCGCGAGTTCGTGCCCGAGTGCCAGGATGCGGCGGGAGGTGGCCGGGTACCGCTGGACCTCCTGGCCGATCTCGAAGAACGTGGCTTTGACTTTGTGGGCCTTGAGGATGTGGAGGATCTGGGACGTGTAAGTGCTGGGGCCGTCATCAAAGGTCAGGGCGATTCGCTTGCGGCCACGCGGGCCATGCGTCACAAACTGGCCGTTGCCACCGGTACAGCCGACCGTTTCGATCACCCTCATCCGGTAACGGGCCAGGTGGCGGGCCGGGAAACTGCTGCGACAATCGGTTGTGTTGGCACGGCAGGTCCCGTCCGAACGCACGATCCGCCACGAATACGGTCCGTGCGGCAGCCGGGCGTCGGCCGGGTCCAGCTTGAAGGTGAACTTGTGGCTCGAAGACCGCTTGACCGATGCCGGGATCGTGTCCTTCGAGTAGATCCTGTTTGCCCTGTTCGTGCGGGTGACCCCCAGGCGATGATGCACATTGTGCTTGCCGCCGAGGCAGATCCGTGAGATCACGCTGTGCCCGAACCTCGTCATCTCGAGACAGAGGTACTTCGACTTCGGCCGGTCGAGGTCGGGCTGCCTTGACAGGCCACTCAACGAGATCTGGCGGCTGGTGGTGATCTGGACGATCAGGCTCTTGCCGGCCTGTGAGAGCTTCGCCGCTTTGACCGGCTCATTGTCGGCTCCGCTGGCGGGGCTCGAGGCGAACACCGTCACGAGGCCGAGCAGTCCGGCGAAGCCGAGAACTGCCAGCCGGTTGCCGTGCCTTTCGAGCAGAATGGGTCTTCCTGAATTGAACACTGATCAAGATTCACTATAAATGCCATGATGAACCGGGAGATCCTCTGGAAATCAGCGCTGGTCCAACTGCTGGCGGTGGCCGCCCTCTCGGTGGTCCTGGCCCTGTCGCTGCCGAAGGAGTTCTTCGAGAACTGGGGCTGGCTCAGCGGGCCCGCCGCCTGGATCATCTGTGCCGTATTCACGGCGGCCGTGCTCAAGCTGCCACGCGGCACTGTGGTCCTCGGAGCGATCCTGGCCGGGCTGCCGAGCCTGATCGCGGTGATCCTCGGGGTTCACTGGCTCGGAGTCGTCCTCGCCGTCGCGTTCTTCGCCGTCTGGTGCGCCTACCGGGCGACCCCTGTCCCGGCGTCCCACCCACCCGTCACAGATTCTTGACACGGGCAGAGCCACCGTGCCCTTGAATCGCGAATAGGTTAATAACCATGGCTGCTGCCGGACCACAGGACGCCGACGCGTCGGCAATCGCCCCGCCCGAACCGCACGTCGTGGTCCTCTTCGGCGCGACCGGAGACCTGGCCAAGCGCAAACTGCTGCCCGGCCTCTACCACCTCGATCGAGCCGGTCACCTCTCCGACTGCCGCATCGTCGGCACTTCGCTCGAGGAGATGTCGACCGCCGACTTCCAGAAGCTGGCCTACGCCGCCTGTGACACGTTCGGGCGCGGAGTCGTCAGCGGTGAGGACTGGGAGCGGTTCTGGCGACGGATCACCTACATCAGCACGCAGAAGGGCCCGGCGGGACTCTCCCAGGCCGTAGCTGAAGCCGAAGCTTCGATCGGCGAGCCGGCCCGCCGCCTCCACTATCTGAGCGTGCCGCCGAAGGCGGCGACTTCGGTCGTCCAGATGCTTGGCGAGGCAAACCTGGTCGAGCGCTCCCGGATCGTCATGGAGAAGCCGTTCGGCACCGACCTCGCCTCGGCCAAGGAACTCAACGGCAAGGTCCACGAGGTCTTCGACGAAAGACAGATCTTCCGGATCGACCATTTCCTCGGCAAGGAAGCGGCCCAGAACATCCTCGCGCTGCGATTCGCCAACGGACTCTTCGAGCCGATCTGGAACCGAAACCACATCGACCACATCCAGATCGACGTGCCCGAAGAGCTCACCGTCCAGGGCCGCGGCCAGTTCTACGACGCCACCGGCGCCTTCCGCGACATGGTGGTCACGCACCTGCTCCAGATCCTCGCCTTCGTCGCGATGGAGCCGCCGGTCGAGCTAGAGCCGGGCTCGATCACTGAAGAGAAGAACAAGGTCTTCCGCTCGCTCAAGCCGATCCAGCCGGAAGACGTCGTGCGCGGCCGGTACGAGGGCTACCGCGACGAGGAAGGCGTGGACCCGCATTCAAAGACCGAGACCTTCATCGCGCTCAAAGCTTCGATCGACAACTGGCGCTGGTCGGGCGTGCCGTTCTACCTGCGGACCGGCAAGGCGATGGGCGAAGGTTCACGCATCATCTCGATCGCTTTCCGCTCACCGCCCAAGAGCATGTTCCCGGCTGGTTCCGGCGTCGGCAAATACGGGCCGGACCATCTGACCTTCGACCTCGACGAGTCCTCGCGGATCTCTCTCTCCTTTTACGGCAAGAAGCCGGGCCCGGGAATGATGCTCGACAAAGCGAGCCTGCAGTTCTCGCTGAAAGAAGTCGGTACGAACGCCGACACGCTCGAGGCGTACGAGCGTCTGATCCGCGACGCGATGGGCGGCGACCACACCCTGTTCACCACGGCTACCGGCATCGAGACGCTCTGGGCCGCTTCGACCCCGATGCTGGAGAACCCGCCCGAGGTCCAGATCTACGACCGCGGCTCCTACGGGCCGAAGGAGGTCCAGGAACTGATCAACCCGCACAAGTGGCGCCTGCCTTTCGAGCGCCGCTGGCGCGACTGAGCCGGCGGGATCCAGCGACCAGCCGGATGACCCGCCTTCACGAGCTCTTTCCCAAGCTGGAAGATTCACTGCCGTGGATCCCGCTCGGAGCGGCGCCGACGCCGCTGCGGCCGCTTCCGGGCCTCACCGACGGTCCGGCCGAGGTCTGGCTGAAGGACGAAAGCGGATTCGGTGACGGCGGCTGGGGCGGCAACAAGGTGCGGAAGCTCGAGTGGCTCATCCCGGAGGCGAAGCGCCGCGGCAAGTCCACGATCCTCACCGTAGGCGGGATCGGTACCAACTGGGGCCTCGCCTGCACGCTTTACGGCATGGAGCACAAACTGAACACGGTGCTCGCCCTGGTCGACCAACCGGTCGACGATCACGTTCGCGAGCAGATGGAACGGTTGAAGAGATCGGGAGCGCAGATTCATTTCACCCACACCAAGGCCCGCACCGTCGCCGAGGTCATCTGGCTCATGGCCCGCCACCGGCCCTACTTCCTGCCGGCCGGGGGTTCCAACGCCGTCGGCACGGTGGGCTATGTCGAGGTCGCCCTCGAGCTGGCGGAACAGGTGAAGGCCGGCGAGATGGACGAGCCGTCGCACGTCGTGACCGCGGTCGGGTCGGGTGGAACCGCCGCTGGCCTGCTGCTCGGACTGAAGCTGGCCGGCCTCGACACCAAGGTCGTGGCGGTGGTGGTCAACGACACCCTGCGGCTCGATGCGAAAGCACTGACCGGCCTGGCCCGGAAGTGCCAGCGCCTCCTCCGCAAGCGCGGCGCCGAGCTGCCCGAACTCCACCTCGGTGACAACCTGATCGTGATCGACGACCAGCTTGGCCCCGGATACGGCCACCCGACCGAAGCAGCAGGGCGAGCCCACGACCTCGCTGCCGACCGGGCCGGACTCGAGCTCGACCCGGTCTACACCGCAAAAGCCATGGCCGGGCTGATCAACCTCGACGACGGCCGCCTGGGAGTCGGCCCGGTCGTCTTCGTCAACACCGATGGACCTCGCTGACTGACAGGCGTCGGCTCAGACCTCGAGTGCCGCCTACCGCGGGTGCATGGTCTCCATCGCTTCCCGCATCGACTGCCGACTGATCTGCCCTTGCGGAACCGGGAAGGCACGGTAGGAGAACAGAAGAGCACCGAAGCTGAGGCGGAAGGTCCGGTCGCCATCGGAATTGAACTCGGTGACCCTCGAGTTGCCACCCCAGCTCATCAGCCAACTGCCAGAGGGTGAGCGCCTCACCGAGCCGCAGCAGGCCGAACTCGTGATCTCCGGATCGCTGACGGATTCCACCAGAGTCGCCGTATGCGCGGCTTCATCGATCTCGTAGCGGACCGCTCGCGGCGGCCGCTCCAGGCCCGAGCCATTGTCGTGGACGGTCACGGTTCCATCGGCGAGGACACGCGCATCGTGTTGACCGCCGAGCGGGTAGCCCGTGCCCGCATAGGGGTCATCGACAACTGTGAGGCTCTCCGGGGTCGGCGTCCCTCCGAGCTTCCACTCGATATCCCCTGTTGTCCGGTTGATCTTGTAGACGGCATCCGCGTGGCGGAAAGAGACTACGAGTGAGTCTCCGTCGACATCGATCGAGTTGATATGAACGAGATCGGTGTTTCCGACGGGGATCGAATACCAGCGACCGGTCTCATCGAGTCCGGTGTGGTCCTTGCTGTTCCACGACCAAACTGCGTTTCCCTCCGGGTCGATCTCCTGAATCTCCGCGTCAATGACGGTTGCGTCAGGGGATCCGCCGTAGGCCGAGAGGTCCACGTGGGCACGGGGCTTGTATGCGGGCAGGTACAGGTTGCCATTGCACGAAAGAGCGGGGCGACTCATCGCCCCGCTCTTCCCAACGCCCTATTGACGTTGCTATCTACTTGACGTTGATGTCCGAGTACATGCCGGCCTTGTAGTGGCCCGGCAGGTTGCAGATCAGTGCATAGTGACTGGAAGCAAGCTTCAGAGTGAGCTCATCGGTCTTACCCGAATCCACTTCAGCCTCGCCCACGGCACCGGCTTCCGAAGCCTCTCCGGATGAGTCGGTGGGCAGGTCGCCGGCCTTCGTGTTGGTCTTGATGACGACCAACTCATGAGGCACGGTGCCGTCGTTTGACATGTCGAATGTGACATTTCCAGCCTTGACAGTGGACGGATCGACCTTGAAAGCCATCTCGACCATGCTGACTTGGACGATCTCCGCGTTTGCGGGAGCTGTGGTGGTGGTCGTGGTCTCGGCCTCTGTGCTTTCGGAGTCGGAATCGCTGCTGGAACTTCCGCAGGCTGAGAATCCGAATGCCAGCACTACGGCAGCAGTTGTCAAAATGATTCGCTTCGCGTTCGATTTCATGGAGAGACTTTCTTTCGTCGGGGGTATGGATCAGCCCTGTAGGGATATGGATCAGCCCTGTAGGGATCGACATGAGAATGCTTCTCATCAACCAATGAGGTTACGCCGATACCCGCGAAGGCGCCGTGTGGCAGCGCCGCCTGAATCGAAGGGACCCCTTCAGCCAGTCCACCCCGAGTAAAGAACTACCGCTTAACCGTGATTTTCTTGTAAACGGTCCGGCCGCCGGCATTTTCGGACCTGAATGCGAATTTCAACTTTATTTTGCCG
Organism: Thermoleophilia bacterium; assembly: GCA_016650125.1. Classification (GTDB taxonomy): domain Bacteria; phylum Actinomycetota; class Thermoleophilia; order Solirubrobacterales; family 70-9; genus 67-14. The sequence goes on along the minus strand of JAENWT010000014.1, from coordinate 9,991 downwards.
GGCTTGTTCAGCCTGACCTTGGAGGTGACCACTTTGGTCGTACTGGCCGAGATACTCCCGACCGTCTTGCGGAAGCTGACACCCTTACCGCTTATCTTTAGCGCGACGCCGGTGGCCGTCGTGTTGCCGGAGTTCGAAATCTTGACTTTAAAGGTCACCTTCTTGCCTTTTCTGGCCTTGGCGGGACCACTCACACTCAACTTGCTGATCGCGGCGTACCTGCCGGGGTCTCCCTGGGGGCCCGCCGGTCCCGTTGGACCCTGGGGCAACGCTCCGCCGGTCCCGGCAAGGTCGGCTGTGGCAGTCGCCGCATTGGAGAGAATCTCGAGACTCGCCTCGCGAGCTCCCTCGGCTTGAGGGAAGAAGCGGACCCGGATCTGACAGGAACCGCCGGGCTCGACCGATTGGCCGCAGGTCTGCGTGCCAGTGTCGAAATCGGCAGAATCAGGGCCGGTTATATTGAAGCCCTTGACCCTGAGGGGTACCGATCCATTGTTGGTGATCGTGACTGTTTGGGGAGCGCTCGCGGTTCCCTGAGGGACGGGAGTGGCGATCGAACCGAAGGTGAACGATGCCGGACTGAGGTCGGCGGTCGGAGAGTTCAACAGCACCGAGAGGGTATTGGTGTCAGCGAAGTTGGACGAAACCAGATCGGCGAACCCGTCGCCGTTCAGGTCGGCCGAGGCCACCGAATAAGGACCGGACAGGGAACCGAAGTAGGCCGGCGGACCGAAGGTACCGTCGATGGTGCCGAGCAGGACCGAGAGATTGGCGGTATAGGCGTTGCCCGAAGCGAGGTCCGGGATACCGTCGCCATTGAAATCGGCTGAGGTGATGGCGAATGGGCCGGTACCCACGTCGTAGTTGGTTGCCGGGGTGAAAGTGCCGTCGCCATTGCCGAGCAGGACAGAGAGGTCGTTGGATTCGGAGTTGGCCGAGGCCAGGTCCCTGTTGCCGTCTTTGTTGAAGTCGGCAGAGGTGACCGACGAGGGACGGCTGCCCGCGCCGAAATTGGTTGCCGTTCCGAATGTGCCGTTGCCGTTCCCGAGCAGGACCGAGAGATTGCCGGGGTCCTCGTTCGCGGTGGCCAGGTCCTGGTCGCCATCTTTGTTGAAGTCGGCCGATATGACGGACGCGGACTGGACGTCTGTATCGAAGTCACTCTTCGGGCCGAAGGTGCCGTTGCCGTTTCCGAGCAGGACCGAGACGCTGCCGGAGGTGTAGTTGGCCGCGGCCAAGTCACTTATCCCGTCACCGTTGAAATCAGCCGAGGTGACTGAAAAGGGCGTGATGCCTGCGCCGTAGCTGGTTGCCGGGCCAAATGTGCCGTCGCCCCTTCCGAGCAGGACGGAGAGGTCGTCAGATTGGTAATTGGCCGAGGCCAGATCAGCGTTTCCGTCTCCGTTGAAATCGGCTGAAGTGACCGAGTAGGCGCCAGTGCCGGCACCGAAATCGGTTGCCGCGCCGAAACTTCCGTCGCCGTTGCCGAGCAGTACGGAGAGACTGTTTGCTATCGAGTTGGCCGAAGCCAGGTCAGCGACACCGTCTCCGTCGAAGTCGGCTGAAGTGACGGCATAGGTACCGGCTCCGACTGCGTAGTCGGTCTGTGGGCCGAAGGTCAGTTGCGCAGAGGCGGGAGCCACGACCACAAGACACGCGACCAGAAGTGCACCAGAGACGAGTAGGACTCTCTTTGAAAGTTCAGACAGCAATAGCAAGTGTCCACCAGTTCCTGGGAGGAGAGGCGCAAAAGGGCGCCGCTTTTTGAGGCAGATGAGTCACTGCCATAGGCAGACTTTGTACCCGACAGATTCTGGGAACAAACACGCTAGGGGATGGGCAAGAAAGCCTTCCTTGGACCAAAAGACATTCCAGATGGGCGGTACTGGGCTGAACCAGTGACCCCCTGCGTGTAAAGCGATCTGACTCAACCGAAGGGTTGCCGCAGAAATACCCCATATGCAGAGCTTTCTGGGAATTCTGCGAGATTCCAAATCGGTCGATCGGTTCGGATATGCGGCGATTTGACTGGTTTACTGGGACTACTGGTCCTAATTGCCTCAAATGACCACTCGGGTCTGAACCATCCCCTACAGCACCGAGCCCGTGCGTCAGATCTTCCTTCCTTGAGCTGGCTTCTTGGTCCAGCGTTGCTCCACAGGATCCCAGGTTCCTGCGGTGATCTCGCCAGCCAGGATGAGATCCAACATCGCAGCGGCATCCCGATGTCCTCGCGAAAGCTTTTCGGGGATCCCCACTTCCTGGGCCAGCCGTCGAAACGGCTCATTCCAATCTGGTGGCGGCAGAGGCAATGCGTACGGGGGCGGATGCGTGTCGCGCGACGCGAACACAGCATCGATCTCCCGTCTCAGTGTCTCGGCGTCCAGGTGGGCGAGAGTCGATATCAGGACGATGTCGACCAGATCCTTGGTCCGCGTGCTGGCGCGTCCACCTTCATAGGTACGTGTCAAGGCGTGTAGTTTCTCGGCAACCTGCAGCTCGACTACAACAGCCTCGACCTCGACGGGATCGATCTCCGCGAAGGACAGAACATCGTCCGTAAGCAGGATCTCCAAGTCTGTCGTCTGATCGTCCCGGTAGCCGACATCGAGGAAGAACGTCTCGAACGGGCGTCCTGCCAGAGACGAGGTGACCCGGAATCGATGGCTGCCGCCCAGGCGATCATCAGGCGCACCCGTAACCTCGATCGTCAGCACGAAGAAGTCGCCCGCGTCGTGGCTCGCCGCGTCAAGGAGCACGTCGAGTAGTCCCTCCTCGTTGGATCGCCACTCGATGTCGATGTCCTTGGTGCTCCTCGCTCTCGCGGACAGGCGCAGGTCGAGCGCGAAACCGCCTTTCAACAGCCATTGGCCGGGGGCGACCGCCGCCAGGCGGACAAGTAGACGATCGAAGGCGACGCGTTTGCGCATGCGGGCCAGTCGGGCACCGTCGCCTGCGGCCTCGTCTTTGAGACGTTGCTCGAGAGCCTGGCGAAACGACGCTGCGTCCTGGTATCTCATTTGGGCGCCCCCTCGAGAACCTCCTCGAGGAACCCGTCGATCCGTCTCGGACCGGACGACGCAGCCTTTCGCAGCCGCCGAGGGGTCGTCATCCCTCGCTCCAGTGCCTGGCGGACGGCCATCTCGACCTGCTCGGGCTGGGCTCCAGCCTTGAGCGCATCGATGATCGTGCGCTCCGGACTGGTGACCGGCAGCCCCGAGACCGGTCGCACCTCATCTCCGGATGGAGGCTGGGCTGGGAAGTGGAGCTGTACTCCGTCGCGACGCCGCTGACCTCGCTCGGAGCGCGCCAGCGACAGATGAACCGCGTCGGGAATCACGTCAGAGAGGCCGTAAAGCTCCAGGGCGCTCTCGTGCGAAACCACCGCGCCGGCATCGCGGAGTGGGAGCCATACGGCCATCACATGCTCATGGGCACTGGAGGGAAAGTGGCGCAGGCGAAACAGCCCCCTGCGAACCCGTTCGTAGCGACCTCCGGGACGAGCGTGGTGGCGAAGTGTGCTTCGGTCCATGCCGGCGTCAATGGCTTGCTGCGCCGTGAAGTAACCGGCCTGCGATTCTGCCAGGCGGTACAGGCCATCATGATCTACGTCAGACATATAGGGGAGTTTATCACCTAAATACCTGACAAAATGTAATTTTTACAGATAATCAAACCCTGGCCCGGCCACTATTGCGCTGCCAGCGTCCAGAGGCTCCGAGCGATGCTCGGTGCCGGCGGTGCAAATGATCGCCGAGGTTACACGAAGAAGTTTGAATAGCACCTTGAAACCAGACCACGAGCGGAATACCTCGATGTAGCGTTGTCGCACTACTCACGAATGCAGTTTCCGTAGGCCGGGAACACTACGACGTGACAACTACCCATCGAGGAGAAGTCAGATGTCCGATAAGAGTCCACTCGAAGTCGCCCTCCCCGACACCGAGTCGGCCGTACGCAAAGCCATCGAGGCCGAGCAACGAAAGGTCGAGGCCTGGGCGACTCGCCTGATCAAAGGCGTCGAGAACCAAAAGGACCGGAGACTTTGCGAATTGGATCGAGCCGCAGCAGCACTCTCGCCCGACCCGCAGGACGCGCAGCCGAAAGCTCAACGGACAAGACAGAAGCGGAGCCCGAAAAAGGCTGGCCAAAGCCCGGCCGCCCTAGCAGAGAAACGTCGGCAAGCGGTCCACCGCTATCTCGTTGAACAGGGCAAACCGATGGGATTCCAGGAGATCCGTCGCTCTCTCAATATCTCCGATTTCTCGACCAGGAGTGCGTTGAAGCGACTCGTCGCAGATGGACTGGTCATTCGCACCGGGACCGGAACAGCCACGCGCTACTCCGCAAAGCCCCACGAGTCCAAGGCATCCGCGCTCCGCCCGTCACCGAAGACGGGCGATCAGGGAACCATGCAGGGACGCCTGCTGGCCACCATTCAGGACCGGGGATCGGCTTCGGTGGACGAACTCGCCCAGGCCGTCCGAACGCCTCGCGAAGTGGTGCAGAGGGAATGCGGCGCGTTGATTCGTGAAGAAGAGATCCGAATGGCAAGACGCGACGGACGAGCCGTCTACGTGGCTCAGCAGGCCGCCTGATGGCCTCCACGTTCGCAGAGGCGATCGCCAAGATTGACGGACCTGAGTTCGATGCCAGGGTTGGCTATTCGGTGAGCCGGCCCGAGCCATCTCCGGTGGACGGGGAGATCTCAGCTGCTTTCGCAGACTTCGACCACAAGACCCTCCGTCGCGTTGCGCTGCGAATCGCCCGGCAGCAACGCTGTGATTTGGCCGACGCCGAAGATGCAATCCAGGACACTCTCGTCAGTTTCCTGACGAAACGGCCTAGACTGCTCAAGGAGAAACCCGGCAGCTGGATGGGTCTGTTCATCGCCACCGCGCGTTACGGCGTGAACGACGTCAGGGCAACTAGAGGGAGGACGGCTTCGCTCGAGGCGTTGGCCGAACGCGCCGGCGACGTTCCATTCGAGGGAGCTCGACCCTGCGTTTCCCCCTCTCACGATGGCGAGCCGGACGCGAAGTTCCTGTGGCCACCGCGAATCGGGGAGCAGTGGAACCGAACGCAGATCATCGGAGCGATACAGCGTTTCCGGGACGACTTCGGCCGACCCCCGAAGTCGGATGAATGCAGGGCGCTCAACCGATTGCCCAGCATCTCCACTGTCTACAGGTACTTCGACCGTTTTGCCGACGCCATCCTCGCCGCCGGCATGGTCTCTGAAACTTCGACTGGGCAGCGGAGATCGTGGAGTCCCCTGGAAGCCGCGAAGGCTTGCCGAGCCTTTCGAGAACGAAATGGCTTTTGGCCAAGTTGGGCCGATGTGAAGCGCCGTCCGGGAGCGCTGCCTAGTACCTCGGTGATGATCAGGTGCTTTGGTGGCACCCGATCGATAGATGTGCAGTTGGGAACCGACGCAATCCTGTTCGACGCCGGAGCTTGACCTCAATGGGCGGTACTGGGCTCGAACCAGTGACCCCCTGCGTGTAAAGCCAGTAAGGCAGAATTCGCTAATTGACTCTCCGCTTGGGTTTCGCCATTGTCAATGCCGAGAACAACACATTCATGCCCGTCGCGGATACCCGTCGATTAGGTTGGATTGCCGTGGATTCAGGCAGAAAATTGTCGATTCTGCCAATTGAAACTGCTGCGCCTAACGCATCAACCCGTTGCGGAGCGACTTCCAGGCGAGGCGGCCTCCGTTGCCGGAAACCACCTTGATGCCGAAACTCGAGACTCCGGACTTTCGTCCCTTCTTCAAACGGTCCCTGAACTTCGAAGGAACCACGAGCTGAACCCTGATGGTCTTGCCCTGGGCGACCTTTTCCGGATAGAGCACGTCGAGCTTGGTTGCGACCTTCTTCTCGTCGCGACCAATGCTGGCCTTGCCGGTTGCCGAGGTGATCCGGCAACTCTCGCCCGGGGATGTCTCGGGACAGCTGACCTTCACCACCGCGAACCTGCCGGACGCGGGAACCCTGACGGTGTTCCTGATGAGCTTGGTAACGGTAGGCAGAGTCGAGTGGGGACCAGTGGTTCCGGTAGGTCCGGTGTCGCCGGTCGGGCCACTAGGTCCGGTGGCCCCGGTCAATCCGGTATTGCCGGTCAATCCCGGTCCCGTGGAGCCAGTTGATCCGGTACTGCCGATGGCTCCCGTGGAGCCAGTCGACCCCGTGCTGCCGGTGGGGCCCATCGGGACCGGGCCCCCCGTGCCGTTGAGAGGCACGACCAAGGGTGATGGCTGGCCGATGCTCGTTATCACCAAGCTGGCGCTCTTTGCGCTGGCACTCGAGGGTGCAAAACGCACCTTGATGATGCAGTTGCCCGGAGCCGGAACGGTCTCGCCGGTGCAGTCGTCCCTGGCAACGATGAAGTCTTCAGCGTCGGAGGCGGTCAAACGTACCCGGCTGATCGTCCCGCTGCCGCTGTTCACGTTGACGCTCACCGACTGGGCGGGACCGATCGTCCCGGCAGGCTGAGGACCGAAGGTGAGACTGGTCGGAATGGCCGTCAATACCGGATCGGCATTTAGCAACACCGAAACGTTGGCAGATTGGGAGTTGGCGACCCCGAGGTCTGGGAACGAGTCGCCATTCAGGTCACCGATCGCAATTGATTCCGGGTAACTGCCGACTTCGAAGTTGGAGGGCGCCCCGAAACTTCCGTTGCCGGTTCCAAGCAGGACCGAAGCGTTGCTGGAGCCGTAATTAGCGGTCACAAGGTCGGGTTTGCCGTCCCCGTTCAAGTCACCGATCGCAACTGAATACGGGTTGGTACCGGTGGCGAAATTGGTTGCATCTCCAAGAAAGCCGTCGCCGTCGCCGAGCAAGACTGAGACGTTGTCGGAGATCTGATTTGCGACCGCGACGTCGCGTATGCCGTCCCCGTTCAGATCACCGATTGCGACCGATGTCGGGCCAATGCCGACTTCGTAGGGGTCTCCTGCGCCGAAACTGCCGGTGCCGGTGCCCAGCAGGACCCACACCTCGCCTGAATTTACGCTTGTGACCGCAAGATCGAGGAAGGAGTCACCATCCACGTCGCCTATCGCGACCCAGAACGGGCCGGAACCGGCGGTGAAGTTGGTAGGCGCGCCGAAGTTGCCTGGGCTGGTGGCAAGCAGGACCGAAACGTTGCCGTTACCGGTGCCGGTCCCCCCGTTCACAACCGTGAGGTCGGGCAAAGTGTCCCCGTTCAGGTCGCCGATCGCGACCGATGTCGGGGCGGTACCGACGGCGATGTTGGTGGCCGGGCCAAAGGTGCCGTTGCCGGTACCAAGCAGTACTGAAATGTTATCGGAGGATAAGTTTGCGGTCACGAGGTCGGGGAAGTCATCGCCGTTCAGCTTGCCGATCGCTACCTGATTGGGGCCGGCGCCAGTTGCGTACGTAGCGGCCGCTCCGAAGGAGCCGGTACCGGTACCGAGCAGGACCGATAGGTCATTGGAGTCCTGGTTGGCGACCGCGAAGTCGAGGAAGGTGTCGCCGTTCAGGTCACCGATAGCGAGTGATGCCGGATTGGTGCCGGCGGCGAAATCAGTGGCGGGGACGAAGTTGACTGCCTTTGCCTGGGAAGCCGATGCAAACATCCCCAGCGTGAACAGGGCGATTCCGCAGACGAGCAGCTTCCACTGACGAATACCTCGAAACGCGACGGACGAACTCATGAATCTCCCTGGCTGTGGATGAGAGAGGCACCGCGCGGTGCCGGCCATGCGGCCGGGAAATTTCTCACCCTTGAAGAGTCCTGCCCTGACTCAGGAACGGCGCAGGCTAGCAGGCATCATGTAGTTCTGGGTATGGGCGGTACTGGGCTCGAACCAGTGACCCCCTGCGTGTAAAGCAGGTGCTCTTCCAACTGAGCTAACCGCCCGAAGCGGGGATTATGCCTTGAGCGGACCGCTCAGCGCTTGCGAAGCGCCTATCTGGCCCGAACCTCCCTTGTCAGGGATTGAAAGGGGCACTCCCCGCCGATAGGTTGACGGGCACCTAACCAATCTCCAGGGAGATGAGATCGTGCCCATATCCGTTGCTGAAGGCCCCCGTTCCGGCCTGCTTGCCGTTCTGCTTTGTTGCCTTGCGCTTCTGTTTGCCTTCGCTCCGGATGCGGGCGCAGCTGAAACTTCGACCGACGCGGGGATATCCGCGTCCTCGAAGCCGCACCGGATCTACGCCTGTGTGACCCGAACCTTCAAGACGCTCAATCGATCCTCGAAGAAGGGTCGCTGCCGGCGAGGGGAGACCAAGATTTCATGGAACGCCCGGGGGCGCCGCGGAAAAAAGGGTGCGCAAGGCAGGCAGGGTCCGGCCGGCGTGCGCGGGCCGCAGGGGGCGAAAGGTGCTGCCGGGGCACGCGGGGCGACCGGAGCCCAGGGCCAGACAGGATCGGTGGGCCCGACCGGAGCCGCTGGCACAAATGGGGGGACCGGAGCCGCGGGCGCAACAGGCCCGACCGGAGCCGCTGGGGCAACCGGGGAGACCGGCGCAACGGGAGAACAGGGGTCTCCCGACGCCCCGCAGGAGATCCTCGACAAGCTCCTCACGGTCGACGGACCGGGATCGGGCCTGAACGCCGATCTGCTCGACGGACTCCACGCCGAGGACTTCTGGCAGGTCACGGGCAACGCATCGATCACACCCGCGACCGATTTCCTCGGAACCACTGATGACCAGCCGCTCAACTTCCGGGTGAACAACGCCCGGGCGCTGCGACTCGAACCGAAGCTCAACGGGACGGCACCAGCACCGAACGTGATCGGAGGCAGTCCCGACAACGCGGTGACAGGAGGAGCCTTCTCGGCCACGATCGCCGGTGGAGGACGCAGCGACGCGACCGATCCGGCCTCCGCAAACAAGGTCGGAGCCACCGGAGGGACCATCGGCGGCGGCCAGGGAAACTCTGCCCAGGGCGTGGTTTCCACGATCGGTGGCGGCAGCTTGAACATCGCGTCCGACGACGGTTCCACCGTCGCCGGCGGGACCTCGAACTCAGCCACGGGGCTATTTGCGAACGCCGGCGGGGGGGTCAACAACGTTGCCAGCGGCATCGGTGCCACCGTCGGCGGTGGCGCCCAGAACACCGCTTCCGGCACGAATTCGAACGCGAGTGGAGGCAACCTAAACATGGCGAGCGGCACCGCTTCGACCGTTGGTGCTGGCACGGCAAACACCGCGAGCAACACCTTGGCGACGGTAGGGGGCGGCGCCAACAACGTCGCAAGCGGCGTCTGGGCAACCGTGTCCGGCGGGATCAACAACACCGCATCCGGGGCCCGATCCTCCATTGCCGCCGGTTCGAACAATGCCGTCGCCGCGTCCGGCGGCTTCGCCGCGGGCAACAATGCGAACGTCCTCGCCGCTCATCCGGGCGCGATGCTTTTCTCTGACTCGTTTGGCGGCGCTTTCGACTCCGTCGCGTCCGACGAATTCGGTGTCCGTGCTTCGGGCGGTTTCAGGTTCCGGACCAGCAGCGGTCTGTCAACCGGGTGCGACCTGCCGGCCGGCTCCGGCGCGTTCTCCTGCACCAGCGACCGCAATACAAAGAAGGATTTCGAGCCGATCGACGGCAGCGACGTACTGGCTCAACTTGCCGACATCCCGATCTCCTCCTGGTCCTTCAAGACCGACGCCACCGGTGCCCGGCACGCGGGTCCGATGGCCCAGGACTTCTACGCCGCGTTCGGGTTCGGGACCGATGACAAGTCGATCTCGACCACCGACGTCGACGGAGTCGCCCTTGCCGCCATCAAGACGCTGGCCGAGAAGAGCCGGGCGCAGGACGAAAAGATCGCGGACCTCGAAGCCCGCATCGCGGAGCTCGAGGACTGACCGGGGACTAGATGACTAGTTCCACGAACTCAGCCCACGTATTGAGCCAGCGCTCTCGGTGGCAGGCCGAGTTGATGGTTTAGGGCGATCGCCGCGGCCAGGGCAACGAAGCGGCTGACCAGCCGTGTTCGCAGGCCATGCAGGGT